>JAYSVZ010000323.1:0-18848 GCA_043718305.1 Planctomycetota bacterium
GGGCCGTTTCCTGGCGGTTCCAGCCGTTCGACTCGAGGGCCTCGATGATGATCTGGCGTTCGGGATTCGCGAGGGCCGACTTCAGGCCGCGACCCGCCAGGCGGCTGATGCCGCCGGTGAATTCGACTTGCTCGCGGCGGAGAGCTTCCGGCAGTTCGGACAGGCTGATGTAGTCGGTCTTTGAAAGGACCACGGCCCGCTCGATGACGTTGACCAGTTCACGAACATTGCCGGGCCAGCCGTAGCGCTGCATCAGTTGCAGGGCCTCTTCGTCGAACCCCTTCACGCGCTTGCCGTTCTGGTCGTTGAACTCTTGCAGGTAGTGTTCGAGAAGCAACGGGATGTCACCGATCCGTTCACGCAGCGGCGGCTGGGTGATCGAGATCACGTTGATCCGGTAGTACAAGTCTTGGCGAAACTCGCCCCGCTTGACCCGCTCTTCCAGGTTGTCATTCGTGGCCAGCACCATCCGGACATCGACCTTGTGGGTCTTCGTCCCGCCGACGGGCTCGAACTCGCGGTCTTGCAGGACTCGCAACAGCTTCACTTGCAGACTCGGCGACGCGGTCCCGATTTCGTCGAGGAACAGCGTCCCGCCATCCGCTTGAAGGAACTTACCCGGCTTGTCGTGCGTCGCTCCGGTGAACGATCCGGCCACATGTCCGAACAGCTCACTCTCCAGCAGCGAGTCCGGCAGCGCCCCGCAGGCGACCTCGATGAAGGGCTTCTCGCGGCGGCTGCTCAACTGGTGAATTGAGCGAGCCGTGATGGTCTTACCAGTCCCGTTCTCACCGAGAATCAGGACTGTGGTCCGAGTATCGGACACGCTTTCGATCAAATCGAACATCTTGGCCATCTTGTAGTCGCGGCCAATGATGTGCGAGAGCCCGAACTTTTCGTCGAGCTGCTTCTTGAGCTTCTTGTTTTCTTCAACGATCTTCTTCTGGCCCAGCGCCCGCTGGATCGAGAAGTTGAGTTCATCATCGATCACGGGTTTAGTCAGGTAGTCGAACGCCCCGAGACGGATCGCCTCGACGGCACTTTCGATCGTCCCGTACCCCGTGAGCAGGATCACCGAGGTTTCCGGCTTGGCGGGCACAGCCCACTCGAGCAAATGGAACCCATCTTGATCGGGCAGATTCACATCGCAGATCACCGCGTCGAAGTTGAACTCCTTCATGCGAGCGATCGCATCGCGGCAGTTCAGCGAGGTCTCGGTCCGGTGACCGAGGCTGCGGAGGTAGTCCGCCATCGCTTCGCAGATATGGCGATCATCGTCGACGACAAGCAGTGAACCGTGATAAGTCATGTGAGCCTCGTTCAGTGACATCAACAGGTGGACTGCCGATGCGGGACGCGGCAAACTGCCGGTCCGGAAGCGGAGGCGAGAAGCGTCTACGATCGATGCGAACGTAAGCTCCCCGCCGCGCCCCACGGGGACCGAAGTCGCCGAGGTGTGCGGTCAACCGCCGCGTGTTGCCGAAAGGCCACACGGCGCCATGGGCGTCGCCATCCGAACATCCACGACCGGATGGGGCGCCCTGCTGGGAAGCACTGAATTGAAGGGTCACCAAACCTACGTCGCAGGATGCGGTCTGGCAACATCTTTCTGTTGCGTTTTTGCGACCGGACGGAACGGTTGTATCGAGCAAGACAGGATCGACCGATCCTCTCGTGTGCCTGACTCGGTGAAGCAGGCATGATTCACCTCGTGCGACGGGCAGCGTGATCTACGTTTGAGTGCTGATTCTCTTCCTCCATGAAGTCTGTCGATGACTCTGACCGCGCTCACTGATCTGGGAACCACCATCAGCCTGCTGGCTCTCTGGATGGCGTTCGCTCAGTGGTGGGCAGTTCGATGGTTGCCAGAATCGACAGCGACCGTCGATCGTTCGCGGGCCGCTCCTTTAGATGGGCTGCGAGGAGTCCTCGCGCTGGCGGTTCTCATCCATCATGCGGCGATCCATCGAGGCTATTGGAACACCGGTCGGTGGATCGCCCCCGAGTCGTTGACGCTGGCCTGGCTCGGACCCGCTCCCGTCGCACTGTTCTTTATGCTGACGGGCTTTCTGTTCTGGGGTAAGGCATTGCGGGGGAAACGCCCTGAGCCGATGGCGCTCCTGCTGGGTCGGGTGCGGCGGATCGTTCCGCTCTATGTGGCTTCGGGGCTCGTGACGTTGTCCATGACCTTCGCATTGCTCGGTGGCCTTTCGAAACTGCCCACGCTCATCGACATTGCTATTACCGTTCTTTCGGGAGGGTTCTTTGAGTTCCCGTTTATCATTGATGGGGTCCGCACGACTCCGCTCAATGCCGGTGTCACGTGGACCCTCCGGTATGAGTGGTACTTCTATGCAGCCCTTCCGGTACTCGCTCACTGGGCCACACCACGGGCGACCGGCATTCTGTTTCTGTCAGCCTTGGGCTTCGCTTTTGTGAGTCAGAAGTACGGAGTCCATTGTCTAAACTTCGCGATCGGCATGAGTGCCGCCGCCCTCCGCGAATCGACACATCCTGCATGGAAGCACCTCACGGGATGCCGCCGGGTCAGCCTCTGTCTGCTTGCGGGCAGCCTGTTGAGCCTGGGATCGGGGGAGCAAACGGGGTGGTCCTCATTGGCCCTCGGTGTGGTCTTTATCCTGATCGCTCGCGGAGAGTCCCTCGGCGGACTGCTGACCTCCCGCGGGGCCCGATTGCTGGGACAAGTGAGCTACTCCATCTATCTCACACATGGCATTGTGCTCTATCTGCTCTTTCATGCCGTTGACCAATACGGCTGGTCAGCCGAATGGTCCGATGCCGGGTTTGCTGCCTTCGTAGCCTTCGCAGGGATCTTGACGATCCTCTCTTCGATCACGACTTATCGCTGGATTGAACAGCCCTTCATGCACGCTTCGGCCCAGCCACCAGGGTCTCAGCCAGCTGCGGCGTAAGGAAATGATTGTCGTGGTTCGCTCCGCGAACCAGCGTTGGATCGCGGAGCGATCCACGACTATGCGTTTTGAAATCGACAGGCTGGAAGCCTATCCCACGTCCCCCACTCGCCATGTGCCGCTCTTGCCACCCGATTTTTCGAGGAGGCGGATGCCCGTAATGACCATCCCGCGGTCGACTGACTTACACATATCGTAGACCGTCAACGCGGCGATACTCACCGCCATCAGGGCTTCCATCTCGACGCCGGTCCGGCCATGGACCTCGACTCGCGACTCAATGCGAAGCTCTCGGTCTCCCAGATGCTCGAAGTCGACTGTTGCTCCATCCAGACCCAGCGAATGGCACAGCGGGATCAGCTCGTCGGTTCGCTTCGTGGCCATGATCCCGGCCAGGCGAGCGACCTCGATCACATCCCCTTTGGCCAGTTGCCGGTCGCGAATCAGCGTCGCCGTGGCGGGCTGCATCAGGATGCGAGCCTCCGCCCGAGCCCAGCGGGCGGTGATTGGCTTCTCCCCGACGGGGACCATCCGGCTGGCACCGGAATCATCGAAGTGAGTCAGAGGCATGAGGAAACATCCCGTCCGGGAAACAAGGCTAAGAACATGGTCAAAAACAGTTTCCCGATTCTGTCGTCTTACGCTCCGCGAAAGAACGCCCTTTCGCGGATCGAAAGGCGACAGTTGTTTTTGACCATGTTCTAAGGGAGTGGGGCGACGCGATCGATCGGCTGCATCTGTCGGGCTTGGGTCCCAGGCGTGTTGCAAGTCGGACTGATGCTGTGCGGCCCACTCCATCACAAGTCCCGTCGCTCTGGGTGTCCTGACAGAGTGTTGATCCTACTGATCAGGGAACGGCAGTCGTGTTGGTCTTGTTTGCATATTTTCTGGGGCTTTCGTGATTCGTTCCATTTGTACGAGTGTCGGCACCCCAACAGCTAGAAGTCCTGATCGGCTCGCGATGGTCCGAACGCCGCTGTCGTCTGAGTAGATTTTTTCCACATTGTGCGCTATGGCCGTGGCAACGATTCTTACGTCTGCTCTGATAGACACTCTGGACACTTGACGGTCGATGTCTCTCATTTCTTTCATGAACGCAGGATGACTTCTGATCTCTGCGGACTTCAGCCAGCAAGCCGGATTGTAGTCGAGTATGATGAATCGTTCTCGTATCAGTTCCACAGAAAGCTGATTCGAATCTCCACCAACAAGATACTCTTCTACGCAATCCGCAGTTAGCACGACAAGCTCCTGTCGTTCCCGTAACCACTCAAATAGTCGTCGGCAAATGGGAATGCGAGATTCTTGCCCAGGTGTAGAAACACCGCGAATGCCCCAGATCAGAATGTTTGTGTCAACTGTGACTGCCATGTGCCTAGTCTCGCCTTAACCCTTCGACATACTCATCTGCGTTCACATTGTCCCAGCGAGTGCCAGCCGCCTCAGATAACACCTTGAGTGAATTAGATACGGTATAATGCTCGCCGGACTCGCTTCGATCACGGAATGGCGACAACGTATCCGCTCTGAATTCCTGAAGTTCAAGAGTCGCCGCGTTCCAGATGCCCTCTCCTTCAAGCCCAATCGTTTGATACAGCCGCTTGCCAAGTTGCAGGGCAAGCTCCTTGGTCTTGAGGGTAACAGTCTTGCTTACTCCGTTGATCATTTTGATCGTTGCAGATTTCTTCTGTTCGCCGCCCACCCTTTGGCAAACCCCAAAGACTGTAGTTCGTCCGAAAACAGTCTTCTGTTCTGGGAACAACTCAATAGAACGTGTGATTGCAGCACTGCCGATTCCGCTCCCGTTGCCATTAAGCTCGCAGAAATCCCACCCATTGTCAAACACGGCCTTCCACATTTTCCTCAAGTGGCGATGAGCCGCCAATGGAACATTCGAGAAGTCGTGTTGGTTCAGTGCAGTTGTGATACTTGTCGCGGCGTCAAGCATCGGCTGATCTGCCTCAAATAGCAGTGAGTCGCTTCCTTCTGCGATTCCAATCAGATATAGCCCCGTGTCACTATCCGATCCGGCAGTTTCCGCCAATGCCCCGCGAAGGCCGGAGAGTACATTGAGCAAATCACCAACGTCGACTGTTTCTGGTGAAACGTCGTCCCCCATGATTCTCAGCTCGAACTGTCTTTCTTCCACAGCGAACCATTTCCTATTACTGGTGTCATTCGTCAGCAGTCTCGAAACTCTTTGTCACTCGGTGAGCCACCTTCAGAACCATCTCGCACGTCCAATTCGACTCAGACCTCCTATAGAGACTCGGGAGCCAATCTTACCGCTTCATGCTCTTCATCGGTCATTCTAATCCGAAAGGTTTTCTGCTTTCGAGAAAATCAGATAAGGGCGGTCGGCCTTTTCTCGCCGCGTGAGGCTTGTAGAACCCCTACAGGGTTCGCTGAATCTGACTCGCAAACCCAGGGTGTGCGACTGCTGTCGCGACCATCATCCATGATGTAAAGCCTTTCGAGGTAAAGAGATGGAGGGCCATCAACTTCATGATAAATCCTGGGTAAGAATCAGAAATTCTCCTACCTACGAACCAGGGGCCACGGACTTCGTCCCATCCAGCCGCAGATGCTGCACCCACGCGGGCGGGACGTTCATAAAGATCCAGTCGCGGCGCACGCGGTAGTCCTGACAGCGCTTCGACAAGATCGCCTCGATCTCGCCCAGCCGCTGCCGGTCTGGGCCGAGCGTCACGGCCTTCCGCAACGGGCGAAGGAACATGTACTCGAAGAACGAGTAGGTCCCATTCGGAGCGAGAAGCTTCAGGCTGGCCTCGATCAACTCTTCGACCAAGGGGGCCGGGAAGTTATTGAATGGCAGGCCCGAGATGATGATGTCGTACGGCTTTTCGGCCTTGAAGTCCTGGAGCGGGCAGACATGGACCGTGGAGGCGGGGGCAGCCTTCACATAGTCCGGGTCGTGCAGGAACCGGTTCTTCAGAATGTCGCCGAATGATTCGTTGATCTCGACCAGATCGAACGTATCGCCGGGGTTGATGTGCTTCACGATATAGCGCGTCACAGCCCCCGTGCCCGGGCCGAGTTCGAGGACGCGCTTGGGGCCTTCCCAATGGCGGAGCGGGCGGGTCGTCGCCTTGGCGAGGAATCGACTACTGGGGAGGACCGCCCCGGTCGTGTAGAACCGCTGGCGGACCTGGCGAATGAAATCCAACTGTTCGCGAAGCACGGAGATCATGGAAGGGAACCATCCTCGGTCGCTTGCGCGACGATGTCGAAGCCGATGCGGTCGGACCAAGCTGCCAATAACCGCTTGGTCACCTGACCTGGCAGGCCGGTACCGATGGGCTGGCAATTGATCCGCGTGACCGGCAGAACGCAGTAAGTGGTGGAGGTGACGAAGGCCTCTTCCGTTTGAAGAGCCACATCAATCGTCAGACGACGGACTTCATACGGAATTGACAATTCCATCGCAAGCTCACGAACAACCGATTGGCTGATTCCAGGAAGGGATTCTTCCGGGCGGGGCGTCACAATCACTCCGTCATTCACAATGTAGAAGTTCCCCGAATTTGTTTCCGTCAGAGATTTTTCGGCTGTCGCGAGCAACGCGACCGAGCCAGGATCAGTCGCCTGGGCCTCGCGATCGGCGAGATACCAGTGCAGGCGGCTGCGGTGTTTGATGTAGGGGGGCAAAATGTCGAACGGGACTTGGTGCATGGACGGGACAACGAGCGATTGCCCGGTGGTGTACTTGGTCGCCCACTGCTGGAAGGGGAGTGGGAAGGTATGAATGCAAACCGTCGGTTCGGTGGAGCAGGCTCCGCCCGCATACATCGGTATCGAACCGGCTGTGACGAGGATCACAATCCCCAGATCACCCCTGGGAGGGAGTCGCCGAGAGTTCGCGACAACGAGTTCGTCGACAATCCGAGACAGATCGGAATCGGACTCGGTGATCTCAACCTGCAAGTAACACAGGGAAGATCGCAACCGAAGCAGGTGTTCGCTCAGCCGAAACGGTGATCCGCGAAACGTGCGGATCATCTCTGTGACGGTAGCAGCTTGCACCACGCCCCGGTCCCAGACCGGCAATTGAGCCTGATCAACTGGGACAAACCGGTGGCGAAGGTAAGCGATCGGCGAGTGGTGGTCCGACATGGCGAACCTCGTCGTGTCTCGTCGACTCACTGAATTTCAAACGGCTGCCTGCGCAGCCACAAAACAGCCAGCACGGTTGAGAACTGGCATCGACGAACGGGTTTTCAGGGGAACGAGCTTCGCAGCACACGGGTCTGACTCAAATCCTTCCAAGGAGTTTGCAGGCACCAGAGCTACGGGCAGCGGCCCTATTTACGGTGACGAATGCGGGCTCGCATGCGACGCTTGCGGCGACCCAGCTTCCGACGTCCCTTGCCTGTCTTCTTGACACCCATGCCGTCGTAACTCCCGGTTTCCCAGAACCTTGCCACTCCGCAAGCGCGCGGCACTCCCGCGAACCTGCCCCGCCCAAAGGCGGATCGGCAAAGTTATCAGACCGGAGCGATCAACGCAACCAGCCAAACACACGATTTCCCGACCCGTTGACTGGTTCGGGTGTACAGGTCATTCTATCCCCTCACCTTGAGTTCGGCCTGGCGCCGATTCACCATCCATCATCAATGATCCCTGATGCCTGATGCCTCTCACAATCACCATCCACACCCCATCGTCCATCCCTCTCGAAGTCGATTCGGTCCGCATGGAGAACGTGCGGACCCAATCGGTCGACGAGGTCAAGGCGACCCTCATTCAGCGCGGGAACAAGCAGGTGACACTCGGCGAGTTCTTCACGGTCAGCGGCTCAGCCAGTGATGACCAATCGATGGTCTGGCAAGGCGACCTGACCAAGGTCAAGCTGATCGGGACGGGGTTGCTCTCGGGCAAGATCCTGGTCGAAGGGAACGTCGGCATGCACCTCGGAGCGGAGATGCGCGGGGGCGAGATCACGGTCCGCGGCAACGTCGGCGACTGGCTCGGGGCCGAACTCCACGGGGGCCGCATCCGCGTACACGGGAACGCCGGGCACATGATCGGAGCTGTCTACCGCGGCGGTCATAAGGGGATGACGAACGGCGAGATCCTGATCGATGGCGATGGCGGGAACGAGATGGGGAACTCGATGCGCCGCGGTCTGATCGCGATTGGCGGCAAGTGCGGCGACTTCGCCGGGGTCAACATGATCGCCGGGTCGGTGCTCGTCTTCGGCGAGCCCGGCATCCGCTGTGGAGCTGGGATGAAACGCGGCACGGTCGGGCTGCTCGGCACCTCGAACCCCGACATCCTGCCGACGTTTCGGTATGCGTGTACCTACCAGCCGACGTACCTGCGGGTCTATTTGAAGTACCTGACCAACCTCGGGTTTCCGGTGCCCGCGGAGGCGATTCAATCTAGCTACAAGCGGTATTGCGGGGATATGCTGGAATTGGGAAAGGGCGAGTTGCTGTTCCGGGCGTGACCGGTCCTCGCACTCTGGAGACACAGATGACCCAGCCACAGACTCCAATTCCCGTCGAGTCCCTGATCCCCAAAACTCATTCCATCAAGGAAGTTATGCCCGCATTAACGGGTATTGGTGCGGCAGTGAATGAAGTTACATCGCTTTGCCAAGTACTGCGCGGCCTCCCAGACTCCGCTCTCCAACAATCGCTTCCTCATGTGTGGTCAATGGTGGATCACCTCGAAAAGAGGATGTCACTAATGACTCCAACCCGTACGATTTCTGCGGAGGAACCGGGTGCCGCCATGCTTGACGCGGAAACTGTTCATACACGAGACACCGACACGTCCTGGACGCTCAGGGCTTGGGCTCGACGGTGGGATGATCCGCAGTTACGTCCTTTTCTCGGAATGTATCTGGCGATCTTTGAAGCTCGCATCGTGGCGACCGGTGAGTCACGCGCCGATGTCCGAAACAAGGCGTTTCAAGCCTTGAACGGAACCGTTCCGCACGACAGATTCGTGATCGATTACTGGACTGACGAAGAATAGCCCACGCGAAGCATCACTGTCACTCCGACCGGAAGCCAGCCCTTGTTTCTGAATCCCAAGCAACAAATCCCGCTCTCGCTCGATGGAAGAGGCATTCGATGCAGTTGCCTCTTTCAGCTCCATCGCAACGGCCCCGCCATCGAGTTGTTCTGCAAGGTCGACACCGGGGCGACCTTTACGGCCATTCCCCACAGCTTGTGGAGCGAAGCCCCTTGGGCCGATTAAGTCGATTCTGAAGTGTATCCCAGGAAAACGGTTGGCGGCGTTTACGGACAGCCCATCATAGCTCGGCGTGTGCCAGTCTTTCTCACGGTGATCGGCGAGGATGCATCAAGATCATCGCCGTTCGGCCCGTGTGATGTCGATTTCTTGTTCGACGAGACGCATCGCCAGATTCAAATACAGGAACACAAAAACGCTCGGCAGGCCCGCGAGGAACTCCGGGAGTCTCAAATCGGGAGCCATCTCCCGGTATCCGAGCCCCTCAAGCCGCTGCCTGAGCAGCATGTCCTCCTCGGCATGGGCGGCGGCGTCTATCGATTGGGCGGGCTGTGTGTCGATGGCACTCCCGGAGCGTCGCATGCCTTGTTTGTGGTCCGATAGAACCTAGCCAGTGGCGAACGCGGGACTCCGATTAGGTCCGGACGAAACGGATGTAGGCGTCCGTTCTACAATATCACCCGCACAACGTTGCGCGAAATGCTCCAGTGAAAACCCCATCCTTACCCAAACCACTGCTCCCAAAATGGCGGTCGTGCGGGGTATACCGCATGGTCCACCGGTGTCCTGACCGAATGCCGGGATTTCTAAAGGAATGCGTGAGTTCATGAGAGTGGTTCCTTATGCTGAGGGCTGGACGATTCGCTTCAGCAAGTTGATCCGGGTGCCCCGCACCTGGAGTGACCAGGACCGAAAGTACTGCGATGACACGATTGGCCGGATCGATGGCTCTTCTGTGGAGCCTCCTGGGAGTTGGGAACTTGGCCTCTGCAGCTGACGAAGCCAAGGACGGGACGACGTATACCAGTCGCGAAGCTGCCGACGAAGACTTCCAGTTCCAAGGCGAATACCGCGGCTGGCAGCGGCCGCAAGCCTCCAGCCGCAGTTCCCAATCGGTCGCCATCCAGGTCATCGCCGCCGGTGAGGGAAAGTTCGAGGCGGTGAAGTATTACGGCGGGCTTCCGGGCGGCGGGTGGCGAACGCCCAACAAGTACCCGCTCAGTGGAACGCGGGTGGCGAATCTGGTGCGGCTGACCGGCGGGCAATACGCCGCCGAGATCGAAGGGACCAAATTGCGGTTGTTCGATGCGGACGGAAACGTCGTGGGCGTGTTGGATCGTGTGGAGCGCCTCAGCCCAACGATGGGGGCGCAGGCCCCGCGCGGAGCCATCGTGCTGTTCGACGGGACCAATTCCGATCGCTGGAAGGGGGGCAAGATCAACCCCGAGGGATGGCTCCAGCCGGGGACTGAGACGGTGGAGTCGTTCTCGGAGTTTCGCCTGCACGGTGAGTTCATGTTGCCGTACAAGCCGCTCGCCCGAGGCCAGAATCGGGGCAACAGCGGCTTCTATCTCCTCGGTCGGTACGAGGTGCAGGTTCTCGATTCGTTCGGCCTGGAAGGGATCGAGAACGAGTGCGGATCGCTCTACAAGACAAAACGGCCCGACATGAACCTCTGCCTGCCGCCGCTTCAGTGGCAGACTTATGACATCGATTTCACGAACGCCCGGTTCGACGCCAGCGGCCAGAAGACTTCCAACATGCGCGTCACGATCTGGCACAACGGGGTGCGGATTCACGACTCCGCATCGATCCCGAATAAGACCGGAGCAGGACAAGCGGAAGGCCCCGACCCCCGCGCGATCAAAATTCAAGACCACGCCAACCCGGTCGTCTACCGCAACATCTGGCTCGTCGACAAGACCCAACCCGGCGGCGATGCTGTGCCTTGGTTGGATTTACCACTGACCGGCGAGCCGTTGCCGGTTGGATGGTAGGTCGTTCAGGCGATTGCTCGGACTTGCCAAACCCGTGGGATAGGCTTCCAGCCTGTCAACGTTTCACTCCACGCACCAAGCCAAGAACCCTTCCTCGGAGGTCCATGACCCGGGGGAACCGAAGTTCAACCATCCGCAACACTCACGCTGCGTGTGCCAGATCCTCTTCCCCGATCGGATGGAGCCGATCCCGGTGTCCGTCGACTTGCTGCCGAGCGAGACGATCGAGGGCCTCGGCCATCATGGGCATTGCCACGCAGAGGGCCTTGCGAATCGATTTCGTTTGCAAAGAGCATTCCCCCTCGCCAAAGCCAGCGGAGAGGTGGGTCAGCGTCGTTTCCCGGTGCCGTGTGAGCCAAGGCAGGTCGAACTGATCGGCCAGACGCTGAGCGAATTGCATCGGGCTGACTCGTTCCGCCCCGGCGACGTGGTAGACCCCCGTCAGGCCCTCGACCACAGCCCGGTCAATGATGTCGGCCAGATCGGTCGCGAGGATCGGTGTCGAGTGTCGAATGTGATCCTGGTCCACGATCCGGCGGCTTTCGATCTTCTGGAAGAGCTTCTCCACAAAGCCGTTCCCGGTCGGAGACCAGCCGAAGGCGTTGGTTCGAATGACAAGGGCAGCACTGTGCGTAGCCAGCACCGAGCGCTCATGGCGCAGGACCGCCTGTGCCGCTGGTGACGTGCAGTACGCCGGGCTCTCCTCATCGTGGAACATCCACGGTCCGGTAAAGACCGCATCGGACGAGACCATCACAAAGGTCGCCCCCGCTGCTTGCGCCGCGTGTGCCCAGCGGGCGGCTTGGTCCGCAGGAGTCGCCATGATCTTCTCGCTGAGATGCGACTCCCAGCAGGAGTGGGACTCCGGTCCGCAATAGACGACGCAGTCCGGTTGGAATTCCGCGAGAACAGACTCGAGCACGCCACCTTGGGGAACGGCCTGGCAGACGCACCCTTCGATCTCGACGGAACGCTCGAGCCAGACGCCCGCCACATCGATCCGATCGACCGCCTGGGCGGCGATGTTCGCTCCGACGACAGAATCGACCCCAACGATTAGCAATCGTTCCACGAGAAGCCTCCTTGCGTTTGCGGCGGTGACCTCAATGGTCCACGCCGCTTGAGTCTGGCCAATGTGCCCGGTCCATCCTGAACCCGACGACACAGCCCGGCCATGCGACGATGACTATACCCATCAGAAAAAACTCAGCCCAAGACCAAACAGCAATTCCTGCCGGGGAAGGATCAGGAATTGCAATTCCTACAGAGAGCCTCCCGTGATTCAATGAATGGCGATTGATCCGCTCCGTCCTGAAATCCGCGATCTAGGGTATTGAGCAGTTGTATTGGTTATTTGCCCGCGTTGTCGGTTCACCTGGTGCAAAACGTCAACGTTCTCTGTCTCGAACAGCCCACAATCTCCGCCTAGCGGGCAGAGTTGGCCTAGAGTTGAGGACCGAGACGGTGCGCGCGGACGTGTACCGGTCTTGGCCCTCGAAGGCACCGTGATGGCCTACCTGCTGTTTCTCTTTGCCAACGCCGCCCTGTACGTTCGTCCCAGCGAGCTCTTTCCAGCGCTGGGGAATGTGCAGATCTATCTCTATTTCATCGTCGCCGCCTTGCTGGTGGGGATTCGGCAACTGCACAACCAAGTGCGAATCCGAACCATCCTTCAACAGCCCATAAACCTGTGCGTAATCGGGGTCACGATCACGACAGCGACTTCTCATCTTTCCACGGGTTATGTCGGTGGCGCCATCGACAGCATCCGGGAAATGGGAAAGGTCTGCATCTACTATCTGCTGCTCGTCGGACTGGTGAATACCCCTCCGAAACTCCGAACATTCTTGCTCACCAGCACGCTCTGCTCGCTCTTCATGATCGGGTACAGCTGTGTCGACTACCACGATTTTGTGAATGAGTGGAGTGGTCGGTCGGATTTGTGGGAGGTCAAGAATCGGGAGCGGGATCTGAAGCCGGGCGAGAAGGGAGAGTTGCGGCACGTTCCCGAGGGAGATGAGTTCAACGCCGCAGGAGAGATCGACTGGTACTTTCGGATGTGTGGACTCGGGTTCTTTCATGACCCCAATGACATGGCTCAATTGATCGTGATGACGGGCATTCTGTGTCTCCTGTTCATAACCGATCCGAAGCTGACCGGGGTGCGGTATCTCTGGATCCCGGCGCTGGGGGTGTGTGCCTACGGGCTGTTGCTGACCCACTCTCGCGGCGGGATTCTGGCTTCGGGGGTGGCTCTCTTGGTCTGGCTCGCGACCCGATATGGGGGCAAGGTGGCGATGGCCATTGGCGTCCTGGGCGCGATGGCCGTTCCAATCGCCCTGGGGCGGCAGGGGAACATCGATCTCGCGGGCGGGACCGGGCAGCAACGGATTCAACTGTGGGCGGATGGTCTGAATCAATTGCGGACCTCTCGGTTATTCTTTGGGATCGGTGAAGGTCGGTATCCCGACGTGGCTGGACTCGTGGCCCACAACTCGTATGTCCATGCCTATGTGGAACTGGGAATCATCGGCGGAACGTTCTTCTTCGGATGCTTCTTCATCCCGGGCTATGCGATCTGGCGGCTCACTCGGGAACCTCACCTGATCGAGAATCCGGAACTCAAACGCATGATGCCCTACCTCGCGGGAATGGGGGCCGGGTGGTGCATGTCGATGATGTCCCTCTCGCGATGCTACATGCCGACGACTTACATGATCTGTGGCACGATGGCTGTGTTTTTGAACCTGATCGGCTTCTACCGGGCTCAGCCAGCCCCCTTCATTCGACTGGATGAACGCTTGGTGAAGCAGGTCTCACTGGCCAGCGTGGCTGTCCTGGGAGGCTTCATGGTCTTGGTTCGACTCATGGCCCGGTTCTAAGTGTTTCACCCCTGGAAGGACAAGATTTCCGTGACTCCGTTTCCCACCATCAGTGTCATCATACCGGCCTACCAGTCGGAGGCATTCATCAAGAATGCCATCCGCAGTGCCCAACTGCAGACATTGCGGCCCATTGAGATCCTCGTGATTGACGACGGATCTCCGGATCGCACTGCTCAGGTGGCGGCGGGTTGCGGTGAACTCGTTCGCGTACTCCGCCAACCGAACGGCGGACCGGCTGCCGCTCGCAACCACGGCGCCCGCGAGGCCCGCGGCGCATGGCTGGCATTCCTGGACGCCGATGATGCGTGGCTACCCCGCAAGCTTGAGCGGCAGGCGGCAGCCATCGACGACACCGTAACGTTGTTGCATACGCACGCCGTCGGAAGGGGGGACTGTAATGATGCCCCACCAGAGATCGATTTCGCGACGCTCTGGAAGAGCAACTCGATCGCCACCTCGAGCGTGCTGGTCCGTAAGGCCGCCTTCGATGAGATCGGAGGATTCGACGAAGACCGCTCGATTATGGCGGTCGAGGACTACAACCTTTGGCTCCGCTTGGTTCATCGGGGGGCACGCGTTCGCGTCATCCCCGAGGAACTGCTGATCTACACACCGGGGCCGAACAACCTCTCGGGCCAATTCGATCGAATGCTCCGTAGCGAACTGAACAATGTCGAGAAAATTCGAACTGCCTGTGGCTTGTCCGATCAACTCGTGAAGGCCAAACAGGCCACCATCTACGCCGAATGGGGCGAGGCCCTTTTGCATGCCCGAAGACTCCCCGAGGCACGCGACTGTTTCCGGAATGTGCTGCGGCTGAATCGATCGCTTCGGGCATCATTTTTGTGGTTGGCCACCTTTGCTCCGTGGTTCCTCAATGCCCGTCGCGTCTGGCTCAATCGGATGCAAGTGAACTCCTCACCCACGAAACCCGATGTGGCTTGACCTCTAACCCCCATGAAACTTCGCTACAACATCCTGGCTAGCTGGATCGCCCACATCGTGATGGTGGCGATGGGCTGCTTCATGCTGCCGTTCGTGAGGGACACCCTCGCACCCGGAGCCTATGGGGCCTGGATCTTTATCAACATGCTCTCGGGATACGCCGGGCTGTTGTATCTCGGTTTTGGAACGACGATCTGTCGCTATGTGGCAAAGCACGCGGCGCGTGAGGAATGGACTGAGCTGAACCAGGTGACCAGTACGATCTTCGCCATCTATGTTTGCATGGCAGGGCTGGTGTTGGTGCTGGCGGGCGGATTCAGCGCGATGGCCCCCTGGCTGGACCGCTGGGGACCGCTCTCCGTTCAAGAGATCCAGATCGTCATCTTAATCAATGGACTCGCGACCGCCATCGGAATGATCGGCAGCGTCTATGGCGGCATCCTGATTGGGACGCAGCGGGTCGGTCTGAAACGGGCGATCGAGGTCGGCTGCGGCGTGCTGCGATTTCTTCTGGCGGTGGCCTGCTTAAAGCAGCTTCCCGAGCTGACCACGCTGTCACTCTTATTCTGCGGAGTCACGATTCTGGAGAACCTGCTGATGGCATGGTTCGCTTACCGAGCAGTCCCCACGCTTTCGTTGCGTCGACGATTCGTCTCCCGCAAGACGCTTCGGGAATGCTCCGCCTTTACCGGTTACAGTGCCGTCGGATTGATCGCTGAGCAAGTCATCTACCTGACGGACACGACCGTGATCGGCTTCGCCCTGGGGACAGCCCATGTCGATGTCTATTACATTGCACTTCGCATTTGTCAGATGATTCAGGATCCGCTCGCCAAGATTGGAGAAGTCGTCCTTCCCAAGGCGGGACAACTGCACACCCAGTCTAAACATGCCGAACTGGCCCGACTCGTCGAGCGGACGACGGCCATGAGTTTTGTCCTGGTCGCCGGGTTCTTCATCGGGGTCGTCTATTTTGGTGATCTCTTAATCCGCGTCTGGATCGGTCCAGGTCTCGATCAAAGCTATCGCGTGCTGCTGATTCTTCTCGCCGCTCAGATTGTCGCACAGCCGATGTTGATCCTCCGAAAGGCGATGCTCGGCATGGGCATCGTGCGCGTTCCATCGATCATCGACATCGTCGAAGCGATTATCAATCTTGCCCTGTCGCTCGTACTGGTCTTCCGCTGGGGGATCGAAGGGGTCGCCTGGGGCACGTTCATCCCGCTCGTCTTCGTCGAACTGCTGGTCTTCCTGCCTTACGCCTGTCGGCAGGTGGGTGTGCGGAAGCGCGACCTGCTCCAACGGTCGATCCTCCCTTGCCTCGTCCCGCTGGCCGCTCTGTGGGTCTTCTGCGAGTTCGTCCGACATCAGGACTACCCCGATGGCTGGCTCACGCTGCTCTCTGTCGCCGCTGGGGGGGGAGTGGTGTTGCTCGCCACGGGTTATCCGATCGTGTGGCTCATGCAGCGAAGCCAGCAGTCGCCCCTTGTCGGACGGCCTTTCCAGGCCGTCCCCGAACGGAGCGGACAACCGTGAACAATGGCTTCGCAAATCACGCGACGACCACCACCGAGTGAAATTTAACCCACCACGAACGTACAGAGACTCCGAGGGACCGCCTGGAAAGGCCGACCGACCACACACATGACCACCAGCACCTCACCACCGCCTTCTCCCGTTCGAACCGTCACCGGTCCGTCGATGTTGAAGCTGCGCGTGCTGGAGGCGAAGGACCAGTCGACGGCTCTGGCCCTCTGGCGGGAATTCGAACAGCGCGTCGGGTCCGCCCCGCTGATGGCCAGTGAAGCTTGGACCCGCACTTGGCTGGCGCACTACGGCGAGACCGTGCGTTACCGCTTCCTTCTCGCGGAAGACAACGGCCAACTCCGTGGCATCTGCCTCTACACCGAAAGCTCGGAGCGCAAGGCCCCGCTGCTCGCCCTGCAAACCCGCCACCTCGGCACAGCGGGCGATCCGGTCCACGAGAGCGTCGTCGTCGAATACAACAGCTTCCTCGTGGAGCCCGCGTTCCGTCCCGCGTTCATCGATGCCATTTCGCACTGGTTGCTCACTCAGGCAAGCGGCGACATCGTCCAGCTCGATGGGTTTACCCGTGAAGAGGCCCAAGAGCTGACCGCTCACTGGCCCGCCGTGGAGACACGCGAGCGCGAGTCCAAGTACCTCGACCTCTGCGCGATCCGCGCCAAGGGCGGGGAGTTGATCGACACCCTCGGTCGCAGCACGCGGGCCAACTTGCGGAAGAAGCTCCGCGAGTATGGCGACCTGCAACTGGAGTGGGCCGAGACGCTCGAGGCCGCGAACCACATCTTCAACGAGTTGATCGAACTGCACCAAGCGCGGTGGCAAGTCGATGGCCAACCGGGTGCCTTCGCCAGCCCCCGGTTTGCGGCGTTCCAACGATCACTACTCGCCGAACTCTTCCCGCAAGGACGCTGCGTGGCGTTCCGCGTCCGGCATCAGGGAACCACCGTCGGGTGTCTGTTTCTGCTCGTCGATCGCGGGCGGATGCTCGACTACCTCTCGGGTCTGGCATCATTCGACCAGAAGCCCAGCCCCGGCCTCGTCGCTCATTATCTGTGCCAGTGCGAAGCCTTGAAGCGCGGCTTCAGTGCCTACGACTTCCTCGTCGGCGACAAACGGCACAAGGACAACCTCTCCACTCACAGCCAAGTCCTCACCTGGACCCGGCTCGTGCGGCCCACGCTCAAGAACCGGCTCGTGGATGCCCTGACCCAACTCAAACGCCGACTGTCGCGCCACAAAACCTCTTCCTCCCCTCTCCCGCCGGGAGAGGGGCCGGGGGTGAGGGCCGCTGGCAGCGTGAACTCGACACAACCCACCGCTCCTCTGTCGCAGGAGCAGGAATAACCCATGCCCCTTTCCATACCCCAACCTGTCCCTCCGATCACGACCGCACCGCGCGAGTCGGGCGGTGATCGCTTTCGCATCTGCCATGTCAGCATGACGCTGCTGACTGGGGGACTGGAGCGGTTGCTCGTCGAGTTCGGGCGGTGTCACGATGCGAACCGGTTCGATCTGCGGTTCGTCACGCTCGGCGAACTCGGACCACCCGCTGAAGAACTTCGCCGCATGGGGTTCTCCGTCGAGACGGTCGACCTCCCCGGACGAGGCAAGCTCGCCGCTCTTCGCAGCCTGCGAAACCGCCTGCAACGAGACCGCGTCGATATCGTGCATACGCATAATACCTACGCTCACTTCTACGGCTCGGTTGCTGCCTCGTGGGCGGGGGTGAAGTCGGTCATCAACAGCCAGCACGGGCGAGGTTGCGGTCCGCGCCGGAAGGACAAGTTGCTGTTTCGACTGGCCAATCTGAAGGCATCGCGCGTGGTCGGCGTCTCCGAAGACGCAGCTGCCCTCTGTCGCGGCGAAGACCCGTGGGCCGCCAGCAAGACCTCGGTGATCTGGAACGGGATCGATACCTCGCGGTTCGTGTTTCGTGGTCCGGCGGCGGCTCCGGTGGCCATCTCGGTGGCTCGACTCTCGCCGGAGAAGGACTTCCCGACGCTGCTGCTTGCCACGGCGATCGTGGTCCGCCAGGTGCCGGAATTCAAGCTCATGATGATCGGCAACGGAGCCGAGCGGGCCAAGCTGGAGGCGCTCACGAAGTCACTCGGGATTGAATCCCACGTCGAGTTTCTCGGCGAGCGATCGGACGTTCCGGAATTGCTCGCGCAGGCGGGGTTCTTTGTCTCGTCCTCGAAGAGCGAGGGGATCTCGCTGACGATCCTCGAGGCGATGGCGGTCGGTCTGCCGGTCGTCACCACGCGCGTCGGAGGCAACCCGGAGATCGTCCTGGAAGGCAAGACCGGCTACCTCGTCCCCGATCAAAACTCCGATGCCCTCGCCGCTGCGATGTTCAACATGCTGGCACATCGTGACGCCTGGCCCGCAATGGGAGAACTCGGACGTCAGCGGGTCGAGCAACAGTTCGAAATCCGCACGATGGTCCGGCAGTACGAGGATCTGTACACCGAAGTTCTCGGGAGTCGTACGCGACCGTAGGACGCGACGTAGGACGGCCTTTCCAGGCCGTCCCTCTTCAA
>JAYSVZ010000324.1:0-5554 GCA_043718305.1 Planctomycetota bacterium
GCGCGAAACACCACGCCCATGCCGCCGCGCCCGATCTCTTCCAGGATCTCGTACGGTCCGAGCTTGCCGATGGCTCCCGGCACCTCGCACGGGGTCAGGTATTGCCCCATCGGCGTCGGCTCGATGGCGATGGCGGGCTTTTCGAGGAAGCTCCCCGCGCTTTCGTAGGCTGCGAGGAGTACCTCGACCCGCTGCCGCCGCTCATCATCACCGCACTGCTCGGCGAGGAACGCGGCCCGCTCGTCCCCCTGCTTCCCGAGGGCCACGAGGAACAACCCCTCGACCGACAGAGGGTCAACGCTTCCCAGATTGGCCGGATCGATGGTCATCGAATCATGTTCCGGATTCGATGGTTCGGGTGCAACAGACATGGCATGGACTCCGTAGAAGGATGGGTTTCACCCTTCCATGCGTTGTCTGTCGGTGGCGCGCCTCATGAAATCTGAAGAAATAGGTATCCACTTCCCTCAAGTGGGTACTCAAGGTTGTGTTTTGGCTTGATCAGCGTCTTATCAGGGATTGAAGGGAGGCCACCCGAGTCGCATCCCGGGGGCCTTAGCTTAGTGAGAGCATTTTTAGAATTGGTCTTCAGTTCACCCCCGAGCCTTCAGTAGTCAGCTTTCAGCGATCAGCCAGCACGATCCGGCTCCCCTCTCCCCCAGTGGATTGTTGAAGTCAGTGGCATGGGCGTCTCGCCCATGCGATTTCTCAGGGATTCACGGGCGGGACGCCCGTGCCACGGGGCTTTTTCAACAGGCCCCTCGGGAGAGGGGCTGGGCCATTTCGAAAGCCCTCGTTACTCTGACTGGAGTACAGCCGCCCGCAGCGTGTTCTGCAACAGCATGGCGATTGTCATCGGTCCCACGCCGCCCGGAACCGGAGTGATCGCTCCGGCAATCGGCGAGACCGCCGCGAAGTCGACATCGCCCACCAGTTTGTCACCGACGCGGTTAATCCCGACATCGATCACAGTGGCCCCCGGTTTAATCATCGCGGCGGTCACGAAGTTCGGCTTGCCGATCGCCGCCACGACGATGTCCGCCTGCCGCACGATCTCGACCAGATTCTGTGTCCGGCTATGGCAGATAGTGACGGTGGCATCCGCAGCCTGGCCCTTCTGAATCAGAAGCATGGCCATCGGTTTGCCGACGATCTCGCTTCGCCCCAGAACCACCGCGTGCTTCCCCGCAGTTTCGATGGCCGCGTGAATTAGCAATTGCTGACAACCACTGGGCGTACACGGCAGGAACCGCGGTCGCCCTTGCACCATCAGACCGACATTCTCGGCATGGAAGCAATCAACATCCTTGAAGGGAGTCACCGCATCGAGAACCCGCTGCTCGTTGATCTGCTTGGGGAGTGGAAGTTGGACCAGGATGCCATGCGTGCCCGAGTCGGCGTTGAGCTGAGCGACGAGGTCGAGCAACTGGTCGGTGGTTGACGCGGCGGAGAGGCGGTGCAGCGTGCTCTTAAGGCCCGCCTTTTCACAGGCCGACCGCTTATTACGAACGTAGACTGCGCTCGCCGGATCTTCGCCAACAAGGACCGCCGCCAAATGTGGCACGACGCCTGTTCGAGCGTTGAAAACCGCCGTATCAGCAGCCACTCGCGAACGAATTTCAGCGGCAATGGCTTTGCCGTCAATCAGGCGAGCAGGCATGTTCGGAAGAGTTCCAGAGTGAGGAAGAACGGCCATCGGATTCGGGTCCACTCTAACGATGTCGGTCGGATAGAGCGAGTTGCCGCAGCTCGACGCGACGTGTGAAAACGTGAGTCGCCCACTGACTACTCCTCACTGACTACTCCCCGCAACGCCGACCACGACTGCCGCCCCCTGTCCGCCGCCGACGCACAGTGCCGCGAGGGTCTGCTTGGATGCCCCGCTTGCTATCTGGTGGGCGAGGTGGACCACCAGGCGGGCTCCGCTGGCACCGATCGGGTGTCCCATCGCAAGGGCTCCGCCGTGCGGGTTCAGGCGGCTTTCATCCAGTGATAATTCTCGAGAGCAAGCGATGGCTTGGGCTGCGAACGCCTCATTGATCTCGATCTGATCGAGCGCATCGAGTTGCAGCCGATCGCGCTCGATCAGCTTCCGAATGGCATGCACCGGACCGAGTCCCATCCGCTGCGGATCACAGCCGCAGGTAGCCCAACTCTTCAAGCTCGCAAGAACCGGCCAGTCGTGCTGTGCGGCATAGTCTCGGCTCGCCACGACCAGCATCGCGGCCCCATCGTTGAGGCCACTGGCGTTTCCAGCGGTGATCGCCCCCTGGGGATCAAAGGCCGGTTTGAGTTTGGCGAGGCCCTCCATCGTGGTATCGGCTCGCGCGTGCTCATCGCGATCGAGCGCGTCGAGCAGTGCCAGTTCGTTGGCGAAGCGCTCAGCGGCCCGGGCGGCCTCGTAGCGTTGCTGACTGCTCAGCGCAAACGCGTCCTGATCAGAGCGTGAGATCCCGTAATCCGTGGCGAGCGTTTCAGCAGTGAAGGCCATGTGCCGGTGGTCGAAGGAGTCGATCAGTCCATCGCGTAACAAGGCATCGACCAACGTCGCATCGCCGAACTCCAGACCGCTTCGAGCCCTTAGTAATAGATAGGGAGCATTCGACATCGACTCGGTCCCACCGCACAGGACGGCTTGCGCCTCCCCCGCGCGAATCGCCTGGGCTGCCAGCAGGATCGCCTGCATCCCCGAGGCACACATCATATTGACCGAGAAGGCCGGGACCGACAGCGGCAGCCCGAGGCGGACGCCGATTTGGCGCGCGATGTTCATCCCTTGCCCAGCGCCCAGGACGTTGCCGACGATGACTTGGTCGATCAGCGTTCGGTCGATTCCGGACAGTGTGGCCTCACCCGCCGCGCAGGCCAGGTCGACCGCTGACCGGTCCTTCAGCGCGCCCAGGAACTTCCCGATCGGGGTCCGCTTCGCAGCCACAATGCAAATCTCGTCCACACATCACCTCGTCACTGGAAGCCGGAACAGATCAGGAGACATCGGTCGAAGCTCACGAATCCGGGGGACAAACGCCATCTGATCGAGCAGGTCCCGCTGCAGGTCGATCCCCGGAGCAATCTCAATCAGTTCGAGTCCCTCGGCGGTCAGCCGGAAGACGGCCCGCTCGGTGACGTACAGAACGTCCTGCCCTTTTTGTCGAGCGACTTCGCCGCTGAAGGAAACTTGTTCGACTTGCGATACGAATTTCTTGATCCGACCTTCACGGCGAATCGTCAGCGAGCCCGAGGCGGCCTCGACGACCAATCCATCCGAGGTCAACGTCCCGCAAAAGACCAGCCGGCGGGCATTCTGGCTGATGTTCACAAACCCACCAACACCCGACAGCCGCGAACCAAACCGCGAGACGTTGACGTTGCCATGCTGGTCGACCTGGGCTGCTCCCAGAGCTGCGAAGTCGAGGCCGCCGCCATCGTAGAAGTCGAACTGCGAGGGTTGATCGATGATCGCTTGCGGATGGACCGAGGCTCCGAAGCTCAGCCCCCCAGCGGGCATGCCGCCAATCGGGCCGCTTTCCACGGTCAGGGTGACAGCCTGCAACAAACCGCGATCCGCAGCGATCCGCGCGATCCCTTCGGGCATTCCGATCCCAAGGTTGGCGATGGCTCCGGGGCGGAGTTCTTCACACGCCCGCGCGGCGATGATCCGGCGTTCATCCAGCGGCATCTGATCGGGTATGGGCGGGACTGAAACGGCGTCGAGGGCTGAGTAATACGATCGATTGTCGACTTCGCCAAACGTCAAATCGTGCTCGCCAGCCTGAGCGAGAACGAACCGGTCGACAAGCACGCCAGGCACGCGAACTTGATTGGGCCGGGCCGGTTCATCCAACAACCGCTTCACCTGGGCGATGACCAGACCGCCGCTGTTATGGACCGCCTGTGCGATCTGAAGCACCTCGCCCAGGACAGCCTCCTCGTCCATCACGAGATTACCAAACGGATCGGCGGCGGTGGCTCGGATCAGTCCCACATGAACCGGGAACGCCTTGTACAGGAGCCACGTCCGCCCCAGCAGTTCCACGCGATCAATCAAGTCATCCGGCGACACATCGTTCATTCGCCCCCCGCGCTGAGCAGGGTCGATGAACGTCCCTAACCCCACATGCGTCAGGCAACCCGGCCGACCGGCTGCGATGTCGCGCAGGAGGTGACAGATCACCCCCTGCGGAAAGCAATAGGCTTCGATCTGGCTCTCGATCGCTAACCGCCCCAGCTTCGGCAGCAGTCCCCAGTGCCCGCCGATGACTCGCCGCAGCAGTCCCGCGTGCCCGAGGTGATTAAGCCCGCGAGCCTGGCCGTCGCCTTGCCCCGCTGCGAACAGCAGCGTCAGATCGCGCGGGTGGCCAGCCCCCAAGAACCGGCGTTCGATCGCAGCGGTCAGCCCTTCCGGATGCGCCGCTCCGACGAAGCCGCCACTGACAATCGTCATGCCATCTTCGATGAGAGCCACAGCTTCATCGGCAGTACAGAGCCGGGAGGTCAGACGGGAGAGACTCACCCGAGCCACCCCCCGTTGGCGTGCAGTGTCTGTCCAGTCATGTAGCTCGCCAGGTCGCTGCATAAGAACAGAATTACGTTCGAGATCTCTTCCGGCTCGCCGAACCGGCCGAGGGGAATCTGCTTGAGCATGTCAGCCTGGACCTCCTCGGGAATCGTCTGCCCCATCTCGGTCAACACGACCCCCGGGGCCACCGCGTTGACGGTGATCTGCCGCCGGGCGAGTTCCTTGCTCAAGACCTTGGTGATGGCGATGACCCCGGCCTTAGCTGCGGAATAGTTCACCTGTCCATAGAACCCGACGACCCCCGAGATCGAGGCCATGTTCACGATCCGCCCGCCGTCCGACATGATCGAGGCAGCGGCCCGGCAGACGTGAAAGACCCCCGTGAGGTTCGTGTCGATCACATCCTGCCACTCGGCATCGGACATTTTCTTGAGGGTCCGATCGCGAATGATCGCGGCATTGTTGACGACGATGTCGAGTCGCCCCGTTCGGGCCAGAACCTCATCGCACATTCGCGAAACATCGGCCGCCTCGCGGACATCCCCAGCCACGGCAAACGCCCGCTGGCCCAAGGCCGCAACGACATCCTCAGCCCGCTGGCGATTGATCCCTTCCGGATCGGGAAAGTAGTTGATCGCGACCGTCGCCCCGGCTGCATGCAGCCGCGTGGCCGTGCAGCGCCCCAGTCCCTGGCTACCGCCGGTGACCAGAGCGGTCTTTCCAGTGAGATCAATCGAGAACATGGAGGCAACGATCCTTCCGGAGGAGCTTGGACCAAGTCGTCTTTGTAGCCGCGCGTCCCGTCATGGACAATGATCGGTTCAACACTTGGCCCCCACGCAGCCCCTCCGCCTTCTCCGGGAGAGGGAAGTCGGAAGCATGCGAACGGTCGACTTCTGTAAGTTCCGTGTAATGAGCAAGGCTCCCACTACAATCCAGGGATGCACCTCTCCGGTTACCATGGCTGTTACCTTCGCGTTGACCTGACCTCGCGCACGTCGGAGCGGCGATTGCTCAGTGAGGCCGTGTTGCGGC
>JAYSVZ010000325.1:0-5549 GCA_043718305.1 Planctomycetota bacterium
GAACGTCACGATGCGTGGAGTTGTTGAGCCTGACGAAGAGTGCCGTGACTGCTGGAAAACGAAGACGAGACTCGTTGACTCTTCGGCCTGGCGCGAGTAGGAATAAGCAGGGGAAAAGAGGGGCTTGAGCTTTTTCCGACGATTTTCGTTGTCCATGAAGAAATGGCATGGACGAGTGGGGGGGGTGTGATAGGATGGCCACCCGATTCGCGGGACACGCGGGTCGTTTTTGCAGATTGATGGGCGACACAACACGTGTCTTAACATCGAGTTGCGAAATGGAGTGAATTCGCGACGACCGCGAATTCGGGTCGATTGGTGGCGATCTTTCAGAGTGGGGGCTCTGATTGCGATTCGCCGTTTCCGTTCTCCGGTCCTTCCGGTGAGCCTGTCACCCCTTCTGCGTGTCCTCTTGGCAGTCCCCTGCCGCGTGTCCCCTGCCGCGTGTCACAGTCACTCACAACAACAAGTCCATTCACAATCGGCAGCGTTGCTGCCAGCGAATTCTTGACCTGGCTCAATGGAGTGGAGCCGGGACTGGAGATCGCTCAGAAGTCACTTTGAGGAGATTGCCCGGTGCATCGTCTCGATACCGCATTGAAAGCGCTGATCGATCTGTCCATTGAGCGGACGTTCCTGACCTACCAGATGGTGGATGACTACCTTCCGGACGAGGGCGGCGAGCCCGCGATGGTCGAACAGATCATCATGGCGCTCGAGGAAACCGGTCTACCGCTGATCAACGACCCCAAGGCCCCCAAATCGGTGGCTGACAAAACCCGCATGGAGCAAGCGGCCAAGGACAAGGAAGATCGGCCCACCGCGTTGCCGAACGACCTCGCCCGCGCCCTCATCGAGCCGGAAAGCCCGATGTCGTCGCGCGATCCGATCCGCATGTACCTCTCCCAGATGGGGAACATCCCGCTCCTCTCGCGAGAAGATGAAATCTTCCTCGCCAAGCAGATCGAAATCACCCGCAAGCGGTTCCGGCGCTCGATGATGGAGTCCGACTTCGCGATCAACTACGCTGTCGACATCCTCGAAAAAGTCCACTCCGGCGACCTCCCCTTCGAGCGGACCTTGCGGACCTCGGACACCGAGAATACACAGAAGGACCAGATCCTCGGTCGGATGCCGGTGAACTTGCCCACGATTCGCCAGCTCGTGGCCAAGAACCGCGAAGACTGGAATATCACCATCTCCGAGACGGCCTCGAAGAAGGAGAAGCAGGCTGCCAAGGACCGGTTGGTCATTCGCCGCCGCAAGGTCTGTACGCTCTGTGAGGAACTCAGCGTCCGCACCCATCGCCTCCAACCCCACTTCAAGAAGATGGAACTGATTGCCACCCGAATGGTCCAGTTGGAGCGGGACATCAGTGTCCTCAAGCACCGCACCGCTGCGGCTCGCGAAGTCGCCTCGATGCAGCGGGAACTGGCCGACTACGTCGACCAGACCCAGGAAACGCCGACCGAGTTCAAGGCTCGCCTCGACGACACCCGTCACCGGTTCGACCTCTGGACCGATGCCAAGCAACAGCTCTCCGGCGGCAACCTGCGGCTGGTGGTTTCGATCGCTAAGAAGTACCGCAACCGCGGCCTCTCGTTCCTGGATCTGATCCAGGAAGGGAACGCCGGTCTGATGCGTGGTGTCGAAAAGTACGAATACCGCCGTGGGTACAAGTTCAGCACCTACGCGACGTGGTGGATTCGGCAGGCGATCACGCGGGCAGTGGCTGACCACGCCCGCACGATCCGCATCCCGGTCCACATGTTCCAAAGCATCTCGACGCTCAAGGCCAAGAGCGAGCAGATTCGCCAGGAAACTGGTCGGGAACCGACGATCGAGGAGCTGGCCGAAGCGGTCAACCTCTCGGTCGAGGAAACCGAACGCATCATGAAGACCTGGAAGCACCCGATTTCGCTCGACACTCCCGTCGGCGAAAGCGAAGACTCCAGCTATGGCGACTTCCTGCAGGACGACAGCGAAAGCACCCCGGCTGATTCCGCGATGCATCAGATGCTTCGCGACAAAATCAACCACGTCCTCAAGAGCCTGACCTACCGCGAACGCGAAATCATCAAGCTCCGCTACGGCCTCGGCGACGGGTACAGCTACACCCTCGAAGAGACCGGGCGGATCTTCAAGGTGACCCGCGAACGCATTCGCCAGATCGAATCGAAGGCTCTCCGCAAGCTGCAGCAGCAGACGCGGGCCGAACACCTCAAGGGGTTCGTCGAGTCGATCTTCCCCGGCCAGGAAGGGCAACTGCCCCCGGAAGCCGAAGTGGTCGACCACGCCGACGACGACCTCGAGGTCGCCGGAGCGTACTAACCATCGCAAGCGATGCAACAGAAAGCCCAGGGGACTCCCTCTGGGCTTTTTGCATTTGTCACACGGTCGACGTAAACCGGTTTCGGGAAGGTAGAATGTTGGTGAGTCTACGCCTCACCTTGGGGAGCCTGCCGATGCCCACCATCCCGACCACCCCTCCTCGGAAGTACATCGCTGAAGTCATCCATTCGCAGGAAATCACCTTATTCGGTACGGCGGACCTCGGCTTCTGGACCCGCATGTTGCAGCCTCAGAACCTGGTTCCGATCGCCAGGAATGGCCAAGCTGAGTTTCTGGCGAAACGTGGCTACGAAAGAAGGCCTCACTTCCACCCACGAAGAAGCGATTATCGACTCGTTGGATCCTGAACCGATTTCGGTGTCGGCTCGGGTTTCTGATTGAACCACGAAGGGCTCACGCGGTACTGGTCTTTGTTCTTCTCAATCTTCCGTCGCAGGTCATGCAGGATCTTTTCCGTTTGCTCATTGAGAATGCTGTTCACCGCTGATCGTGAACTGTTCCCGATCTCGTCCGCCGCCCATCCACCGACCAGTCCGATCTGGCGAGCATCAATATCACGCACATTCAGTTTCAGCTCTTCAATCGTGGGAGTCAATTGGATCGCGGGGAGGAGCGCTCCCTTTGGGAGAACGGCATCGAGCTTGACCGCACAGCGGGCGATGGCGGCTGCGGTGATATCGGCCTGGGTGGTGCCGTTGAGCCCTTTCACGCCGTAGACCCAGTGGGCAAAGTCGATGTCGACATGGGCTCGCAGTTGCAATTGCATGGTAAATCGCAGTGTGCCATCGTCGCTCTGGGCGACATCGCGGAACTCCATCAGGAGCGTCTTCTCCGGTTCGAGGAGCGTGACCGAATGCCGCTGCCAGAGTCCGTGATTCATTCGCCGCGTCTGGGGTCGCAGCGACAGGCGACCGTTTTTCGACTTGAGATCGTACCGTGAAACGACCTCGATCTGGCCGCCCCACTTCTTGTCTTTGACGGTCTTCTCGGGCACCGTGGCGACCACCGTCGCGCGGATCAGTTCGGCCCATGCCGCCGGGGTGGCGGTTTCGGAATCGTCTGCGCGGACGGGCGTTGCGAAGGACAACAGTGTCATCGCCATCAACCAGCGGACGGCAATGATTGAAGCGGGGGGGAAGGACATCGACGCACCGCGTGCAGGCACAATCTCGAAATCAGCGACCGGTCACGAACAATCACGTAAATCGCAACAGCCGAATAGGCCAGTTTTCGAACCGCAGGCTCAGGGAGTGCGAGACGCACTTTGCTCCCAGTCCCAGGAATGCTCCGTTCTTCCGCCCCGAAGGGGATCGGGCTTCGAAGGTGTGCCAAGACCACGGATTCTCAGTGTTTCTCGCAGTTTCAGCGGCCGAGAATGAACCACGGAACACACGGAACAGAACCGAAGGAAATCGTTCGTAGAGCGGCCACTTTCCGCTGGCCACACCTTAAGAAACAGACTTTCATTCCTCAGCTTGATGTTCGGATGTCACTTAGTTTCCTTTCATTTTCCGTGTGTTCCGTGGTTCAATTTTCTGCTCTTGGAAATGTGATCCCGGCTTCGTGAAGGGCTGTAATCAGTCATCCGAGAAGCATCTGGTGAGGTGAACTCCGTGGTTTCCGCACCTTGGAAGCCCTGCCCCTTCGAGGCGGAAAGCCAAGCGATCCGTCCAACGATGCCGGAAGCTGAATTGCATGGTGCGTTTCGGACTCGGGCTCAGTGATTCGCTGAAGTTTCAATCCGCCCCGTCATCACGGCTTGCCACGCGATGAGGGCATCTCGGAGCGGGACCACATCATGCACGCGGATCAGATCGACTCCTTTGGCAGCGAGCGCGATGGCCACTCCCAAGGTGCCCGCCGAGCGTTCGTCGATCTCGCGACCGAGGAGCCGTTGGAGAAACCGCTTTCGTGAATGCCCGACCAAGAGTGGTCGGCCCCCCGCGCGAAGTTCCGGTAGCGCTGTCATCAGTTGCAGGTTGTGCTCGGCGGTCTTTCCAAAACCAATCCCGGGGTCAAACATCACTCGCTCAGAGGTGATCCCCGCCTGGGCTAACTCGCTCAGTCCCGATTCGAAGAACCGATGAACATCGGCCACAACATTGGCGTAATGCGGTGCGGCCTGCATCGTTTGCGGCGTCCCCTGCATGTGCATCACGATGACGCCGCAATCGCTCGCCGCACAGACCTCGACCATCGCGGGATCAATGGTCAACCCCGATACATCGTTCACGATCAAGGCTCCAGCGGCGAGGGACTCGCGGGCGACGGCAGATTTCATGGTATCGATCGATATCGGAGTCGACGTTTGTCGCGATAGAGCTTCGATGACCGGAATCACGCGGCGCAGCTCTTCGTCCGCCGACACCGGTGCGGCCCCCGGTCGAGTCGACTCCCCACCGATATCGATTACGGCGGCCCCGTCTTCCACGAGTTGCAGGCCCTGCGCCACTGCAGCTGCGACATCGGCGTACCGGCCCCCGTCCGAGAAACTATCGGGGGTCACATTGAGAATCCCCATGATGCGGGGAATCGATTGCGATCGCCAAGTGTGAGTGGCGAATCGCCAGTGCCAGGGATGCATACCTCGACCTCGCTATGAACCACTGTTCGGCAGGGGATCAATGATCCGAATGGCCCCGCTACAGAACTTGCACGAGACGTTCACCCCGATGAACTTCTCCGCCGATCGGAGCTCCTTCTTGCAGTGTGAGCAATCGGCGTAGACCCCCTGCCGCTTGACACCGACGGTTCCGACCAGAAGGTCAAAGGCATGGTCGCAAAACCGGCACGAGACTTTCTTGCCGCGAAACTTGCAACTAATCCGAAGCTCCTTGGCGCAACTCGGACAACGAACAAAGTCCCCGCGAATCGGGACATCGAGAACCGTCAGCACTTCCTGGAGCGGCACGAACTCTGGGTAGGCGATCTCTTTCGGAACGAGGTCGGAGTTCAGCATGGCTCGGCAATTGGCACACCGAATCAACTTCGCTGGCATCTGGATCCCGCACTCGGGACAGGCACCACCGGGCCAAGCTGGCATCGTCGCACTCCTCATCACGCGTTCAGACGATGGGTCTCGTGGCCCCCCCACATACTCTATCGGCCCGGAGTCGGTGAGACTTCGGCCTTCTCTCCGGGCTTTGCCTTGAGGCAAGCCAGGGTGTGAAATCCGCGCAGGTAAAGCCGTCCATTGG
>JAYSVZ010000326.1:0-1940 GCA_043718305.1 Planctomycetota bacterium
GCCTCGCCCTTGGCTGACTGGTTGAGAGCCTCATCCAGATGAATCCCGGCGTAGTCGAGGTTCTTGGTGGCGTGGGTTCGCACCCACTGGCTGTTCTCACCGATGCCGCCGGTGAAGACGATGGCGTCGGCCCCGTTCAGTACGGTCAGGTAGGCCCCGATGTACTGGCGGATGCTGGCGGCGAACACATTCATCGCCAGGGCGGCCCGAGCGTGGCCCTTTGCAGCTGCCTCTTCCAGATCACGACAATCGGCGGACAGTCCACTGATGCCGAGCAGTCCGCTCTTGGTAGAGAGATCTTCCAGCACTTGCGGAAAGGTTTTACCCGTCGCCCGCATGATGACCGGGATGGCGAAGGGGTCGAAGTCGCCTACGCGGTTGTTGTGAGGCAACCCCGTTTGCGGCGTCATTCCCATCGAGGCCGACTGTGACACTCCGCCCTGCATCGCACAGATCGAGTTGCTGCCCCCCAGATGACACGAGATCACCTTGAGGTCGCTGCGTCCCAGAATCTGTCCCATCCGCGTGCCGATGTAGCGATGGCTGGCCCCGTGATATCCCCACCGGAGAATCCCGAGGTCTTCCGTCCACTCGTGCGGCACAGCGTACGTTCGGTATTCCGCAGGCACCGTTTCGTGGAACCCCGTCTCCAGGGCTGCCACCAGTGGCATCTGCGGAAAGGCCGCTCGCAATTGCCGCATCGCTCGGGCATACGGCGGGTTGTGAGCGGGGGCGACATCGGCCAGAGCCTCCATCGTGTCGAGCAGTTCGTCATTGACGATCCGCACTCCGCTCAGCTTCCCGGCGAAGACCGCCTTGAACCCGATGGCCGAGACCTCGTCCACCGACTTGATGCAGCCGGTCACGGGGTGGGTCAACTGTTCGAGGCAGATCCGCACGGCTTCGGCGTGATCGGCGATACGACGAGAGACTTGCTCCCGCTTTCCCGTGATCTCGACAAAGCACGTTCCCTCGGCGTCCTGTCCGATCCGCTCAATCCCGCCGCGAGCCAACTGGCTCTCGGTGGTCATGTCGTAGAGTCGGTACTTGAAGCTGGTGGAACCGAGGTTGGCGACGAGGACAAACATAGCTGTCAGCCATCAGCTTTCAGCCGTCAGCTCTCAGAGGCAGAGTCGTGACGGACCTTTTGGATCAGGGAGGACAACATCCGTTTGACTTCAGTCACGCGGTTTTCGAGTTGGCGAGCGATTTCAGCTGTGAGGTAGCCCAAGTCGGCAGCCAGGACGATGTGGTACTCGGTCTCGCTCGCGGAACCGAGTGCAATCTGCAAGAACCTAGCGAAGTCGAGCCCGCTTCCCCTGCCGCAGCCTTCAGCAACATTTTGCGGGACACTGGCTGCACTTCGTCGTAACTGGCTTGTGAGGCCATACAACTCGTGCTTTGGGAAGGACATCGTGGCCTTGTAGAGATCGAGAGTGATGGAATGGCTCTTCTGCCACACTTTCAACTCACGAAAGCTCCTCATGGCTCACTCCCCACTTCTTGTCCCTCTTTACTGACAGCTGATGGCTGAAAGCTGACGGCGACTTCCTCAGATGAAGTTCTTCATCAGGTTCGCTTCCGGGCGGGGGATCACGTGTGACGAGACCAGTTCGCCGACCTTCGAGGCGGCTGCGGCTCCGGCGTCGACGGCGGCGCGGACGGAGCCGACATCGCCCTTGATGACGGTGGTGATGTACGCGCCGCCGATCTGGATCTGCTTGACCAGAGTGACGTTCGCAGCTTTGAGCATGGCGTCGGCAGCTTCGATCTGCGCGATCATGCCCTTGGTTTCAACGAGACCGATAGCATCGTTCATGGGGTGGCCTTTGGCGAATGGCTTCTGGCGGATGGCCAGCAGCGGAGTGAGTGATGCGAGCCGTCGAGCTGGCTCGACGTGCCCTTCTGTGAGCGACAGGGCGCTAGCCCTCGGTTCTTCC
>JAYSVZ010000327.1:0-5539 GCA_043718305.1 Planctomycetota bacterium
CCGGTTGCTCAAACGTCAGCCGTCCGACCAGGAGCCGGCTGCGAAGATCATCGACCTCTGCCGCCGGGCCGAGGCGCTGCTGCTCGACCAGAAAGACCAGCCCCGCGCGGACCGCATCCGCCAGCGGGCGATGGAGTGGGAGGCGATGGCGAAGTGAGGCGAGAGGCCCGAGCAGTGGGACCCGTGGGATCGGCCAGAAAATGTCTGGCACGAAGAACCGACTGCCAATGGACACCCGAGACAATTTGACCTCGACCAATCCATGGGGTATGCTCTCTGGAGTCGTCTCCACTGAACCACCGAGTTTTCCCGTGTTCGCCACCCGCTCGATTTCGATTCGCCGCGACTGCCAATTGATTGGCAGTGGCATTCGAATTATTCCTGCGCTCCGGCGACGCTGAGGGTTCTCGTACACCACGAGTCATCCAAAACCTCAGGTCGCCCGCGACCTGGGGTTTTTTCGTTTTCACCGACACCACACCGGCCATCATCATGCGCGTTCAACTCTACGACACCACGCTCCGCGACGGCAGCCAGGGCGAAGGTGTGAACTTCTCCCTGCAGGACAAGCTGCTCATCACGAAGAGGCTCGACGAGCTGGGGTTCGACTATATCGAAGGGGGCTTCGCCGGGTCGAACGAGAAGGACACGGAGTATTTCCAGCGGGTGGCCGAGATGCCGCTCCAGCATGCCGTGGTGTGTGCCTTTGGCATGACGCGGCGGCGCGGGGTGTCTGCTGCCGAAGATCCCGGCATTCAGGCGATGATGAACACGCGGGCCAAGGTCTGCACCGTGGTCGGCAAGACGTGGGACTTACACGTGACCGAAGTTCTGCGGGTCTCGCTGGAAGAAAACCTGGCCATGATCCGCGACTCGGTGAGCTACCTGCGGTCGCAGGGGCGGCGGGTCTTCTACGATGCCGAACATTTCTTCGACGGCTGGAGGGCCAACCCGGAGTACGCCCTGCAAACGGTCACGGCGGCCTCGGAGGCGGGGGCCGAGATGATCATCTGCTGTGACACCAACGGCGGGAATCTTCCCGAGGGGATCGCCGCCACCGTTAGCGAACTGAAGGCCAAGCTGATCGTGCCGCTGGGGATCCATTGTCACAACGACTGCGACGTGGCGGTAGCGAACTCTCTGACGGCGATCGACCATGGAGCGATCCAGGTCCAGGGGACGATCAACGGCATCGGCGAGCGGTGCGGGAACGCCGACCTGATCAGCGTGGCCGCGAACCTGGCCCTCAAGAAGCACCAGGAGATTCTGGTTCCGGAGGGGGTCAAGCATCTGACCGAGTTGTCGCGGTATGTTTACGAACTGGCCAACATGAACGTCCGCAACAACCAGGCGTTTGTGGGTCGCAGTGCCTTCGCCCATAAAGGCGGCATGCATGTTCACGCCATCAATCGCATCGCCATGAGCTATGAGCACATCACTCCGGAAACGGTCGGCAACGAACGGCGGGTGCTGGTCAGCGAACTTTCGGGCCGCTCAAACATCATCGCCAAAGCGACCAAGTACGCCCTCGAAAAGGACGACGAACTGATGCGCCGCATCCTGGCCCGCGTTGTCGAACTGGAGAACCAAGGTTACCAATTCGAGGCGGCGGAAGCATCATTTGATGTCCTGATGAAGAAGTGCGCGGGACAATACCAACCGAAGTTCGAGAGAGTCCATTCGCGAGTCGATTCGTTGAGCGTCGAGCGTCGAGCGTTAAACGCAGAGGCGAACTCCGGCCCTCAACCCTCAACCTTCAACCCTCAACCTTCGATCCTCTCCACCGAAGCGACCCTCAAGCTGCGCGTCGGCGGTGCCGTCGAACATGTGGCGGGCGAAGGGGACGGCCCCGTCAATGCCCTCGACAACGCCCTTCGCAAGGCCCTCATCTCCACCTACCCCAGCCTCGCTCAGATGAAGCTCGTCGACTACAAGGTCCGCGTCATCAACTCCACCGAAGGGACAGCCGCCCGCGTCCGCGTGGTCATCGAAAGCCGAGACGACAGCGACTTCTGGAGCACGGTCGGTGTCAGCGAGAACATCATCGAAGCGAGCTGGCTCGCGCTGGTCGACGCGGTCGAATACAAGCTCTTTAAGGATGAGGGAGTCTTGGGGTAACCGCCCCCGCCGAAGCGGCTCCAGGGGCTTCAGCGCTGGCAAGGAGACTGGCCAGACCATCCGGCGATGACCGAGAAGAATAAGGCCGTGATGAGGCAGACAGGAATGTCTACTCCACGGGGCCAACGCGATGGCGCGACACGACAGCGAGCGGGGGACGTCAGTCCTCCGTGCCGGACGGGGCGTGACCCGACAGCCCCGGGTTCGAGAACGGAGTCAAAGCGAAGGGTGTTCTGTCACTCGCCCTCATCCCCCTCTCCCGGGAGAGAAGCCGGACGGGCCAAAGGGGCCCGTCCTACAACTACGCGCTCGCCAAAAATCGGAGTTCCCCATGCGTCCCCTTCGCGTCCTCACAGCTTGGTTCACCGGCCTCCTAGTGGCCGCGACCGCACCGCTGTGGCGACCGACGGGGGATTTTCCGGTGATCCCTTGGCTGGATGGATTGCTGGGCGTCCCGCTGGCAGTCGATCGAACGTTGGGATTTGGCATCGTCCTCTTTAGTTTTCTCGCGGGCTGTTTCGAGGCGTTCTTCCCCCATGAGAAGCCCCCGCCAGACTCCCGAATGAGGGAGCAATTTCGATCATTTGCCGCTTGGTCAGCTCTGAGCGGCTTAGCGATCAGTCTGCTCCTCGATCAGCAACGGCTTCAGCCTTGGGCGTGGCAACTGCTGTGGCTGGGGCTCATTCTCAATCTGGCCACTCGCGAGACCGCACTCCGGACTTCACGATGGTTGTTCATGGGGATCTACGCGTGGTCGGCGTGGTCTAAACTCGATGCGGGGTTCGTCGAGACGCAGGGGCCGTGGCTCTGGCAGGGGCTGCGGAGGGCGATCGGATTGGGCGCGGAGGCGTGGGGACCGGGGCCACAGGGAGGGATGATGTTGGCCTTCCCGGTCGGAGAGTTGCTGACAGCGGGCCTGCTCGCGATCCCGCGAACGCGACGCTGGGGCGTGGTGGCCACCGTCGTGATGCACACCGGATTGCTGCTGGCTCTGGGGCCGTGGGGCCGAGATCAACAGCCGGGGGTGCTGCTCTGGAACTTGTTCTTTTTGATCGCAGTGCCGTTGTTGTTCTGGCGAGTCTCACCCGATGTCGGGGCCGCCGAAAACGATATCGGTCGGGGGACCAGGGGAGATCGATTCTGCTGGACAGCGGTCGTCGTGCTTTCCATCTTGCCTGTTTTTGAGACCGTCGGCCTGTGCGACCATTGGCCCGCGTGGGCAGTCTACTCGTCGCGGTCGGAGCACGTCCGTATTGAGGTGCTCTGGTCCGATGTCGGTAAACTCCCGCCGTCGCTGGATGAGCATGTCGGCCCCGTCGAAGCCCTTAGTGAATGGCGGCCCGTGTCCCTCGACGCGTGGTCGCGCGCCGAACGCCGCTGCCCGATCTATCCCCAGGCCCGCTATCGTCTCGCCCTGGCCCGGACGCTCGCTGCACAAGGTGCGAAGTTTCGAATCACGGAGCAGCCCCCCCCTGACCGCTGGACTGGCGAACGCACGTCCCGCGTGATCGATGATCTGGCGAGTGACTGTGAGACTCGGTTCTCGTTTTCGACACTGGCGCGGCGGCCGCAACCTCCCCCTCGGCCCTCAACATGGGGCGACTGGTGGATTGCCACCACTGCCCAGATGGCGGTGGGATTCTATGGACTGACGCTGCTGCTCGCCGTTCGGCAGGGCGTGGGGTCTCGCCCCTCACAACTCATGGCCCTTTGCTGGACCGCGGGTTGCGTGGCTTTGGCCGCACACATCCTTTGCGCGTTCCACTGCCTGCACGACTGGAGTCACGCTGCGGCCTTGCAGCACACAGCCGAACGGACGGCCGAGGTCACCGGATGGCATTGGCCCGGGGGACTCTACATCAACTATCTCTTCTTGGCGTTCTGGGCCTGGGATGCGGTGCATGTCTGGAGGGAGGCCCTCGCGCAGCAGCCAGTCGCAGCGGTCCGGCGACGGTGGTTCATCCAGAGCCTGTTCGCCTTTATGATGTTCAATGCCACTGTGATTTTTGGCCCCTGGCACTGGACGCTGGCTGGCATCCTGTTTGGTGTGGGGCTATGGGTCTTCGCCCGTCGTGGCATCAGGCCGGTCCCCGAAGGAGGCACCACGATTCTGACCGCGCAAGGCGACTTTCCCGAAATAAAGTGAGCATGCGGTTGATTCATCAGCGATAATTGATCTACGCTCCGTTTCCCTCCAGTTCCGCACTCCTGCGCGGGACGACTGCCAGCCCCTCCTCCATCAGGCTCTTGCTGATGAACCACTCCCCCTCCCCCCGCTCTCATTTTGATCGACATCCCTCCCGGCGCGAGGCGGTGCAGGTTGGGTTTTCGGGGCTGCTGGGGTTGGGGCTGGGTGATCTCCTCTCCGGCAGTGCTCGGGCCGAGGGGACCACGCCGGGGTTTGGGCGAGCGAAGAGTGTGATCCTGGTCTTCCAGTCGGGGGCTCCATCGCATCAGGATATCTGGGACTTGAAGCCGGAAGCCCCGGCGGAAGTCCGCGGGGAGTTCTTCCCGGTCGTGACCAATGTTCCTGGGATTCTCGTCGGGCCGCACATTCCCAAGCTGGCTGCGATCGCAGACAAGTATGCCATCATTAGGTCGATGACGCACGACCTGCCGGGGCATGAGCAAGCGACGCACTTCGTCCTCTCGGGCGTCAACCAGTTGCCTCCCGGTGCCACACACATGGCGAGCCGCGCTGACTGGCCGTGTTATGCTGCGGGACTCAAGGCGCTCCGCCCTCGCAATGACGGCCTGCCATCGGGGGTCATGCTGCCGACCTATCTGCACAACGGCTATGGATTCTCGGGCCAGACGGGGGGCTTCCTCGGTAGCCAGTATGACCCGTGGCACGTGAAGAGTGATCCCAACGCAGCCGACTTCAAGCTGGACGAACTGACGCTGCAACCGGGCCTGACCGTGGGACGGGTCGATGTGCGGCGGTCGCTCTTGGAGAATCTCGACCAGCAGCGGCGCGATCTGGAGACCCAGGCCGCATCGCAGAACCTGAGCCGGTCCAGCAGTCAGGCGTACGGTCTATTGAGTGCTGCGGGCCGGTTCCGCGAAGCGTTCGAGATGGACCGCGAGACCGCCGAAATGCGCGACCGCTATGGGCGACACGCGTTCGGGCAGTCGCTCTTGCTGGCTCGGCGGCTGGTCGAAGCGGGGATGCCGATCGTCCAAGCCAATATGGGTTCGATGAACAACTGGGACACCCACGGAAGCAACTTCGCCCAGCTCAAAGACCGGCTGCTCCCGCCATTTGACCAGGGGGTGTCGGCCTTGCTGACCGACCTTGATGAGCGCGGGCTGCTGAGTGAAACACTGGTGATCGCTGTCGGAGAGTTCGGCCGGACACCGAAGATCAACGAAGGTGGTGGTCGCGATCACTGGTCCGGCGTCTTCTCCGCGATCTACGCCG
>JAYSVZ010000328.1:0-1935 GCA_043718305.1 Planctomycetota bacterium
GACATGCCCACGAGTTCGAGTGAACTGTCGGCGGCATTGCGCGCGGCATAGGGGGTCATCCCCTGAAGCTGTTGCAGGTAGACGACCCAATCGTAGGCCGAAACGTCCGCGTAGAGACCTTCTCCACCGGGGCAATAGCCGAGTCGTCGATAGAGATTCGCGTTATTGCAGGGGGATTCCCCCAGCACGCGAACCGTTCCAATCGTAGGTCGCAGTTGGCCCGTAATCAGGTTCAGGAGCGTCGACTTGCCCGACCCGTTCGGCCCCAGCAGTCCGTACGCCCCCGGTTCCAGGCTCAGCGTGAAGTCATTCACGCCGATCACCTTGCCGTAGAGTTTCGTGACGTGGGAAAGTTCAATCATAGAACACCGGTTTCGAACCGTGGGATAGGCTTCCAGCCTGTCGGCAGAAGTCTGACGACTTCGGCTACACGCGCATCGGGGCGGAGATCCGCCGCACGAGGACCGTCAGCGAAATCACCGTGATCGCGGTGAGGATCATGATCGAGGTGACCACATCCTGGAAATCCGACAACCCGAAGACCCAACTCTGAACCCGCCCCAGCGTGTGGTACAGGGACAGGTGGGTCCACGCCGATTCCTCCATGACAACGATTTGTTGTCCTTGGCGAGACTGATACTCGGCGTTGATGGCGGCGGTCGCGGTCGCGGCCACATAGGTGAACCAACCCAGAATCCAGACGACGAACCAAGCGAATCCCGCATAGCGACTCTCTTGGGTCAATGACGAGAAGCAGAGCGCCAGCACGGATGTGGGGAGCATCAGGACCGCCGACGCCCCGATGATCCGCAGTGGCAAGTCCCATGTCGCGGAGATCACTCCCAGGTTCGGCGATAAGAGCACTCCCACGACATACAGTGACAGGGCTGGGACCGTCGAGATCATCGACAGAAACGTCCACAGACTGGCCAGTTTCCCCAGGACATACTCGCCCCGGATCAGCGGTCGCGAGAAGTAGATCAGGAACGCTCGCGACCGGATGTCCTGAGAAATCAGCGGGGGAGCGACCATGCCGACGACCAGCACCATCACGATGCCTTGCGGGTAGCGAAAGAACGACTGCAACAGAAAGGCCCACACGGTGTGGCGACACGACTCCATGTTGCCGCTCTGGGCTGCCGCACGGATCTCATCGGCGACGGGGGATGGCGGGAACCCCCGCAGCATATTGACCAGACCTTCCCGCCATTCGGGATAGAGCGCTGCTTGTTCCCAGGCAAAGAACCCGATGCCAAACCCGATCGCTGGCAACCAGGCCAGAAACAGCATCCGCTTCAGCCAGCTACTGGTCCACGCCCGCCGGACGCCGACCGCAGCGATCACCTTCCACCGAAGAAAGCCCGGTTCCAACTGACCCGCCCAGCCGCGATAGCCGAGGTTGTTCACACCGTGCCCGGGTAAGCCCGTCGATGCGGCGGTTGGCTCAAGCATGATGGGGCTCCCCGCGAACGGCGTTCAAGAAAATCTCTTCCAGTGAATTGCGAGACGGCGTCAACGAACGCACCCCGACTCCACACTCGGCAGCCAGCTTCCAGACCTCACTCGCCAATTCTGTCGGCACCCCATGTAGAAGCAGTGTTCCATTTGGACGCTCTTCGACGGAGGTTCCCCGGTTGCGAAGGGCGTTCAAAAACCGTGTCGGCTCACCGAGCAGTCGAATCTCCAGGGCTGGGACAGCGGGGCGGCTGAGCTCGCTGAGCCGCTCCGAGACTTGCACGCGGCCGCCCGCGAGGATCACGACAGAATCACTGATCGACTGCACATCGGGCAGGATGTGCGTGCAGATCAAGACCGCTTTCCCCTGGTCTCGGGCCAAGAGTCGGATGCGGTTGAGCATGATCTGCCGCTCTTCCGGGTCGAGGCCCGAGGTCGGCTCATCCAGGATGAGAACCGGCGGGTCATGCACGATCGCCT
>JAYSVZ010000329.1:0-1933 GCA_043718305.1 Planctomycetota bacterium
CAAGGCGCGGAACAGCCGCTCGAACTCCTGAGCCACGATTGGAAGCTGCACCATCCGAACGACTGGCTCGTCATCGACAGCCCAGGAGCCTTCCAACCGACGATTGATCCCGACCGCGATGGGTGGCTGGCCCGAGCCAGCAGCCTGTTCCAAGCCCCGAGTCCGAAACGAGTCCGCGACGGGGTGTTAATCCTGGCAATCATCGCGCTGATCGCATGGGGCCTGCGAAAGACCTGCGAGCGCTTCCGACCGAAGACGCTGATCGAAGGGGCCGTGGTTTGTGCGATCATCGCCGTGCTGGTGGCCTTGATGCTTCCGGCGATGCAACAAGCTCGGGAATCAAGTCGCGGTGTGACCAGTGAGAATTACTCAGGGGCGATTGATGCAGCAGCCCCAGCGGCGACACCGGCACCGGTGACAGCCCCATCATCGGAGGCCCCAATGTCAGAGGTTGAGATGGCCCCAGAGTCACTTTCCTTGGATGAAGCCAGGGAACAACTCATCGTGGGCAATCAACCTCAATCATTGGGTGGGGAAAGGGATTTTCGCAGCTTCCAGCGCGATGCCGATCCATCGTTCGTTCCACGTGAAGATGTCAACGGGAACGGCCAGGTGGATGGACTCGAAGCGGGTATAGGCTACCGAGCCGATTTGAATGCCGAGATGTCCAAGGACCAGAAAGAACTCTTCAACTCAGCCCCCCAAGCAGGCCGGCGGATGTCGCTCGATCGGGCCAAGAGTGGGGCAGTTGAAGAAAAGTTCAACCGCCCCGCCGACAAGGAGTTCGATTCGCCCGGGGAGATGCCCGCTGAAGGTGGAGCGGGCGGCGGCGGCATGTTCGGCAGAATTGGAATGGGAGTCCGCCAAACCCGTCCCGCCAAGCCAGCAGCGGCCGCCCCAGGACAACCGGCCCCCGCAGATGAGGCGGCCCCCTCTATGGATGATCTGCTCGATGTAGAATCGACACTCGCATCAGATCTACCACGTAAAGATGAGAGTGCATTCGAGGAGGCAGAACGCGTGCTGTCCCTCGTTAAAAACAAGACTTCCCTCCCAGGAGCAAACGCCCCCGGAGGGCTGCTCTCTCTCGCCCTCAACCTCGTCACCCCGCCCGACTCCACGCAGCGGGACTTCACCTTCCACGGGCGCGGCGACACTGCTCCCAAACTGGATGTGAAGTTCACCAGCCGCGATCGGTCGCGTGATGTGACGATGTTTGTCGCGGTGCTGGTGCTGGTGCTGGGCTGGCTGGCTCGCAAGCTGCCGGTCACGGTGCGGGCGATCATGATCGTGAGTCTGATTCTCGGCTCAATCGCCGTGGCCCCGCTCTTGCCGACGCGGTGTCAGCCGGTGATCGATGGTCTCTTCTTCGGAGGGTGTTTGGTGTTGGTCCACGCGATCATCTGCCTCGCCGGTCACTGGATCTGTCGTTGCTGCTGCCGCGTCACGACTCCCAAGGTCACCGTGCCGATCACAACGGCGATGCTGTTGATCGTTGGTGGCCTCTTTAGCGGAGCGGTGTACGCCGATGAACCAGCGGTGCAGAAGCCCGCGCTGGTCCCCGCCACCCCGCATGTGGTCCTCCCCTACTCCGGCGATGACCCGAGTACCGCCGATCGCGTCTTCCTGCCCCAATCGCTGTTCCTTCAGCTTTGGCAGAAAGCCCACCCCGAAGAGGTCACCCCACCGGTCGGCCCCTTCGACGGGCTGATCGTCGAGGCGCTCCATGCTGCCATATTCGAAGATGCGGGCAAGGACTCGGTGGTCCATGTGAAGTCGCGGATGGTCGTCATGACCCTTCCCGAGAAGCAGGTCGCATTGGCCCTTCCCATTCGCGAGGTGGCTCTCAAGAACGCCGTTCTCGATGGCGTCCCAGCCTCGCTCTTGGCCGATGGGCCGGGCTACCGCATCGTCGTCGACAAGCCGGGCACGC
>JAYSVZ010000330.1:0-1930 GCA_043718305.1 Planctomycetota bacterium
GATCTCGATCACGGCCTGTCGAATTCGATCGAGCGGATTCGTGCGGGCCAGGGGAATGATTCGTTCGCGGGCCGCTTGCCGGACACTGTGCAGGCTCAAGGCGAGATGCACCTTGGGGAATTTCTCAGCACAGCGGAGCATGCCATCGACGACTCCGACCGTGGAGACGAGGGTCTTTGTCGGAGGATGATGGAAGAAGTCGGGCGCGGCCAATCGCTCCAGGGCTTCGAAGAGCGCTGTCTCATTGTGGAACGGTTCGCCCATCCCCATGAAGACGATATTACGGATCGTGCGGCCTTCAAGAGCCAGCATCTGTCCTGCGATGACGACCTGATCGAGGATCTCCGCCGCCGAGAGGTTCCGGGCGATCCCCATCTTCCCCGTCGCACAGAAGTCGCACGCTGCCGCGCAGCCGACTTGACTCGATACACACAGTGCGGTTCGCCCCGACGCGACGCGGAGAATCACTGCCTCGATCAGCATCCCGGCATCCGTCCGCAGCAGCAACTTCGACGCGCCATCAACGGCGGAATCGACGCGCTGATGCAGTGTCAATGTGTGTAGCTGCACGCGGTCAGGCGCGGGGAACTCGGCGAGGACCGCCTCATCGGAACGGAAGTGCTTCAACAGGTCAGTCCGCACACGCCGCACCACCGTGGGGTCGAGGCGCAAGTCCCTTCGCAGGACTTCCCAACCGGGGCGATCAAAGAGTGTGATAGGGGGCGGCATCCGCGACTTGTGGGGTGATGGAGGGTGGCGACACAACTCCCGAATGGAAGCTCACTAAAGACCAATCGCGAACCGACCCGAGTGGCCCCGCCGCTAAGACTTGGGGTTGGAGTCCAACCCTCCACTACTTGGCCAGCTTCAGGTGCTTGAGCAAGTCATCAATCGGCATCGTGTAACCGATGTAGAAGTCGCCGAACGCGGCGTACCGGGCCGAAGCCTCGTCGTACCGCATGGTGTAGACGATCTCCTTGATGTATTCCGGTGTCCGGCCCCAGAGAGTCACGCCCCACTCCCAGTCGTCGAAGCCGGTCGAAGCGGTGATGAGTTGGGAGACCTTCCCCGCGAACTTGATCCCCGAGGTGGCATGTTCGGCCATCAGCCGCGACCGCTCGCTGAAGGGAATCATGAACCAGTTGGCCTGCGGATCGCGAATCTTATTCATGGGATAGAAGCAGATCACCGGCCACTCGGGAATATCCGGATAGAGCCGTTGCTTGTTCATCATCGGCAGGCGTTGCTCGTACGCTTTGACCTTGGCATTAAAGGCGGGATCCTCTGCCTGAGCGCCTTCGCTTTTGAGCCGAGCGGTGTACTGCTCGATCGTCGGTACATACTCGGAGATTTCCGAGATCGACACGAACGAGTAGTTGGCATCCAGCGCGATCCCCAGCGTCGAGGCCCGTAATGACTGATGCACCGCATCGATCTTCAGCGGATCGGGGTCCATCAGCATGATCCCCATGTCCGCCCGGTGTCCCGAAACCGCAAAGACCTGCATCCGCTCGGGGGCCCCTTCACGCTGCGGGTTAAGCAGATCTCGCAACTGATCGCACCCCGCCTCGATCGCATTCGGCGAGAGCATCGACAAGGCCAGCGCATTGACCCGGTAATAGATATGCAAACAGTGCCACCCCGTGGTCAGACGGATCGATGGCTCGGGAAGCTGTTCAGCAGGTTGTCCAGGTCGCATGGCGGGTCGTTCGATGGGATGAGAGGGGGAATGCTTCCGCGAATGGTAGCCGGTTGAAACGCGAGATGTCAGTCGAGCGATGATCGCACAGGCCGTGGGATCGGCTTCCAGCCTGTCAGCAAAACGATTCGTCGGGCGGGCTGGGATCCCCGTGGTAGGCACTGTCAATCCGACGGCGGTCGCGAGGTGCCACTGGCGGTCGCTCTGGACCGCCAGTGTTTTCGAGCGTCA
>JAYSVZ010000034.1:0-8458 GCA_043718305.1 Planctomycetota bacterium
ACAAAGCCGTTCCCGCTTTCGGAACTGGAGCACCGCGTTCGTCAGGCTGCCGAGCGCGGAAAGCTGCGACGAGAGAATGCGAACCTCAAGACGATCATCGAGCGGCATCGCCCTACGGCACGGATCGTCGGTGAATCGCGTCCGATGAAGGAGTTGTTTCGTTTAATTGAGCGGGTCGGCCCGACCGACAAAACAGTGCTCATCCAGGGAGAAAGCGGCACGGGAAAGGAACTCGTGGCCCGAGCGATCCAGAAATCGAGCCTCCGCGCTGACAAGCCGTTCGTCACGATCAACTGTGCCGCTCTCCCGGAACAACTTTTCGAAAGCGAACTGTTCGGACACGAAAAGGGATCGTTCACGGGTGCGGTGGCCGCGAAGTCTGGACTCTTCGAAGTCGCCGACGGAGGCACACTCTTCATCGACGAGATCGGTGAACTTCCCGTCTCGCTCCAACCGAAGTTACTTCGAGTTCTGGAAGACGGGTCGCTCCGCCGGGTGGGTGCCTCGCTTGAGCGCCGCGTGAATGTCCGGATCATCGCCGCGACCAATCGAAACCTGGAGCAGGAGGTCCAGAAAGGTCGCTTTCGCGAGGATCTGTTTTACCGCATTAACGTCATGTCTTTGGTGCTGCCCCCACTGCGGGACAGAGCTGATGACATCGCACTACTGATCCAGCACTTCCTGCCCCGGGGTTGGCAGATCACAGCTGAGGCCCGGACCGCTCTCGATCAATACCCCTGGCCGGGGAACGTCCGCCAGCTCAGCAACGTCATCGAGCGGGCGACGATCTTAGCCGATGACAAACTAGTCACGATCGATGATCTGCCGCGCGAGATCTTGAGCAGCCACCGTCCCTTGACCCCGCTGGCCATCACGACACCCAGCGTCGCGATCCCGGTCGTGTCTCCCGACACGGACTTAGAAACGATCGAACGAGCCCATGTACTGGAGGTTCTCCAGAGTTGCCATGGGAACAAAGCTCGCACCGCCCGAGCGCTCGGCATCCATCGCCGCCGACTTTACCGATTGCTGGAGCGGTACTCTCTGGGATGCGTCACTGAGCCCCCCGTCGAGGAGCCGGCGCCGCCACTGGAATCAAGACTTGAAGCTTGACCAAGGCTAAATGCTTGGGTTGGAGTCCAGCCTTGAGGCTGTTCCGGACAGGCTAAAGCCTGGACTCCAACCCCAATTCTTGCGTGGCCGAGGCACTCGCGAGAGCACTTTCAGAATTGGTGTTCTGTTCGCTCCCCGAGCCCTCAAGGGTGAGGGATCGCGGCGAGACAACTTCCGAATTGACTCGGTCTGAGTGCCGAATGCTCTGACTGAAGACCGAAACGGAATCCAATACTCCAATTGCGGCACGACTCTTGCGACTGACCATCTCCAAGGAATCCGACGGATTCGGTTCGTTTCACGCTCTCTCAGCAAGGAGTCGGTTCGATGTCGCGTTCCATCATGATTAACACACTGGGAGTGCTGTTCCTGATCACCGTCGCCGGTCTGGTCTTCCGGACCGTCACTGCCGAAGAAGCGGTCAATCTTCCAGCGAAGCCCCAGCAACCCGATCAGGAATTGCGAGACTTCATGCGCAAGAAGCTGGAAGCTTCCAGCCAGATCCTCGAAGGACTGGCGCTCGAGGACCACGCCCTCATCAAGCAAGGTGCTGAAGCTCTTGCCAAGATGAGTACCACCGAAAAATGGCACATCTCGAAAGATGTCATGTACCGCCAGTTCAGCAACGAGTTTCAACGCAACGCCGAGAAGCTCGTTGACGCAGCCAACGACAAGAACATCAATCGGGCGGCGCTCCGCTGGATGGATGCGACGATGAGTTGCATCGAGTGCCACCGGTTCGTGCGGAATGACCTGGTTGTGCAGGCCAAACACTAGAGCATTATCAGTCCCCCGTAGGATGGCCTTTCCAGGCCGTCCCGGATCGAGACTTGCCACTAGACGGCCTGGAAAGGCCGTCTTACGGGGGTCGGAAAATCCTCCCACCTTCCACCAGGAGTCTGTCATGTCCCATCTCCTCATCGCCAGTGACGGTTCCGACCAAGCCCGCATCGCCCAAGACTTCGCAGCCACACTGCCCTTTCCCGAGCGGCCGGATGTTCGGCTGGTTGCGGTGACTCCCTTGCCGGTGCCCCTATCCGAGTTCTTCACGGAAGATGTGCTGTTCAAGCAGGCCCATCAGACCCAAAATCTGGTGGTGGCTCCGCGGGTCTCGAAAGAAGCCGAACGCCTGCGGCCCTCGTTTGCTTCCGTCACGACCGACCTGCGGATCGGCGATCCGGCCAATGAGGTTCTCGCTGCAGCCAAGGAGCATGGTGTCGACGCCATCGTTGTGGGAGCGCGCGGTATGTCGGCGATTCCGCGGTTCCTGCTGGGGTCGATGTCAGACTACGTCTGCCGACATGCCCCGCAGTCGGTGCTGGTGGTCCGCACACCTTTGCACAAAAGTGAGTCAAAAACGCCCACCACGGTCCCCGCGCCACGGAGAATCCTCTTCGCAACCGATGGTTCCGACAGCGCGAACGCGGCCATCAACCGTTTTGCGAAATGGACCTGGCCCGCCGATACTTGCGCTCGAATTATCACGGCCCATGAAGTGGTCCGCGCCTTCGGAATCGACTTCGCACCCGTGGACGAGCCATACCGGACCGCCCAGCGCCTGGAGGCAGAAGCCATCCTTCAATCGGCAGAAATGCGGCTGAGGAAGGCGTTCCCTCAGCTCGATTCGGCGATCTGCGACTCGGTCCAAATTGCCAACACCATCGTGGAGGAGGCCGAGAAGTGGAAGGCGGACCTGCTCGTGATTGGCAATCGAGGAAAGGGGTTCTGGGAGCGATTCCTGTTGGGCAGCACTTCGCTCGGCATTCTGCACCACGCGCCCTGCTCTGTCTGGTTGGAGAAACTCCCGGTGACTGCGACTCCATCCTGATCGGCACGGGCCACTTGAAGACCAATCGTGGCCCAGAGAACCTGTTCACGGCAGACTCTGACCACAATCACTCCGCTTCGAGTTGTTGCTTCGCGGCATCGAGTGCTGCTCGCTGGTCTTCTGGAACCTGAGGCCATTCCATGTTCAAGGACTGGATCGTCTTCACGATCACGCGGGCCACGATGGCCCGCATGACCCACTTGTTGTCAGCCGGGATTACATACCACGGGGCGGCCTCGGTTGATGTGGCTTCGATGCAATCCTCGTAAGCCTCCATATAGTCACCCCACAACGCCCGCTCCTTGAGATCGCCCACCGAGAATTTCCACAGTTTGTTCGGCTCGTTCAGCCGCGCCAGGAATCGATTCCGCTGCTCCTCTTGGGAGACGTTGAGGAAGAACTTAATCACGGCGGTTCCGTTGCGAGCGAGATGGCTTTCGTAGTGGTTAATCTCCTCGTAGCGTTCGCGCCAGAACGACTTCTTGATCTTCCCGTCGCTCGGGAGGTCCGGGAGTTGCTGGAACTTCAAATACTCCGGGTGAACGCGAACGACAAGGACTTCTTCATAGTAAGAACGATTGAAGATCCCGATTCGTCCGCGCTCCGGAAGGGCCTTCGTACAGCGCCACAGATAGTCGTGGTCGAGCTCTTCGGCGGACGGTTGCTTGAAACTGGTGACCTGGCAGCCCTGGGGATTGACTCCGCTCATCACATGTTTGATGGTGCTGTCTTTTCCCGCGGCGTCCATCGCCTGAAAGACCAGCAGCAGCGACCGAGTGTCGGCGGCGTAGAGGAGTTCTTGAGCCTCAGCAAGTTCCGAAACGTCTTCGGCGAGCAGCTTCTCGGCGAACGCCTTGCGGCGTTCTTCGGGGATTGAGAGGTCTCCCTCCCATCCGGGGTCATGGTCCTTCAGGCGAAACTTCTTTCCCGGACGGACACGGCAATGATCCAGGATTTCATCGATCTTCGGGGGCTTCATCGGAGAGAACCTGTGAATGAGAGAACGACGTTCAGTGATTCATGGCGAGGGTTGTCTCGCACGCGGCCCTCACCCCCAACCCCTCTCCCGGGGGAGAGGGGAGCCGGAGTTAGGCGAACGTCAGCGCGTGTTTCAGCCCCGCGACCAGATCGTCCGGATGCTCGATTCCGATCGAGACCCGGATCGTTCGCTCAGAAATCCCCGCCGCTCGTCGCGCTTCGAGCGACATCGAGGCGTGCGACATCGTCTCGGGATATTCAACCAGTGACTCGACGCCGCCCAGCGATTCGGCGAGTTGGAAGACTTTCAGGTTCTCCATCACGCGCTCGGCCTCGGGGCGGCCGCCCTTCACATCGAAGCTAAGCATCGCGCCGAAGCCCTTTTGTTGTCTCTTGGCGAGGGCGTGCTGCGGGTGCGTTTCCAGGCCGGGGTAGTAGACGTGTTCGACCTTCGGATGCGCGGCTAGGAACCGGGCCACGGCCATTGCTCCCTTTTGATGAGCCTCCATCCGTGGGCCAAGCGTCTTCACTCCTCGCAACACCAGCCACGCATCGAATGGCGAACACGCCAGCCCCAGGGCGTTGGTGATGTAGCTAATGCGGTCGGAGTGCTCCTTGGTCCGCGTGATGACGCACCCACCGACGACATCCGAGTGCCCGTTGAGGTACTTGGTGGTCGAGTGAACGACCACATCGACGCCGAGTTCAAACGGCCTCTGCAAGTACGGCGAGAGGAACGTGTTGTCCGCAATCGTCAGCAGATTCGCGGCCTTGGCAATCGAGGTGATCGCCGCGATGTCGATGATGTTCAGCAGCGGGTTGCTCGGCGTCTCGATCCAGATCCCCTTCGTGTTGGGACGGATGGCCGCCTTGACGTTGGCCATGTCCTGCATGTTCACAAACGAGAACTCCAGCCCCTGCTCGGTCAGCACATTCGCGAACAGCCGGTACGTCCCGCCATAGATATCGTGCCCAGCGATGATGTGATCGCCCGGCTTGAACAGGTACATCGAGGTCGTGATCGCCGCCATCCCCGTACACGTTGCCCGGCAGTCGATCCCGCCCTCCAGCGAGGCCAGATTCTCCTCCAGCGCCCGCCGCGTCGGGTTCCCACTCCGCGTGTAGTCGAACCCCTTGTTCGTCGTCAGCGTGTCCCACGAGAACGTCGACGACGTATAGATCGGCGTGGTGCAGCTGTTGAACGCCTTGTCCTTGTCGACACCAGTGTGGACGCAGCGAGTTTCGAAGTTCATGTGAGGGGATCCTGGGTTTGTCCGAAGGCATTCGCCACATGGGAAGCCTGCGGGATCAGAGGACGCGAAGGAGCAGTTTACGGCGGAGGCCACGTGTCGACAATCAGCGGGGGATCGCATGAGCTGCTTGTGATCTGTTTTGGCATTGGGACCAGACAACCCGCCAAATCAACCAATCCCGTACTCTGTGATAGAATCACCCATGAATAAGCGTCAACAAAGACGTGCGTTACAATTGACGTGCGTCACATTTGACGTACGATGTAAGTGACGTTCGAAGTGCCACAGTCCCCAATCACAGGAAGCCAGCATGAAAGCCAACCCAGGCGGCTCGATTCACCCTACCGCGATTGTGGGTCGTGATCGTTTGATCACTCAAATCTGGAAACGACTCGAACAACAGTGCGTCCTGCTGAATGCGGAACGTCGCATCGGCAAGACCTCCGTCATCAAGAAGATGGTCGCGGAACCGCTGAAGGGTTGGTTTGGAGTCTATCAAGACTTGGAGGACATCAAGCTCGCGAGCGACTTCGCAGTAGCAGTCCATGACGAAATTCAGCAGTTCCTCGGCCGGACGAAGCGAACAGTCAACGCGGCAAAGGACTTCTACGAGAAGCACGATTTCGGGGATCTCACTAAGCGCCAAGGCCGACCCTGGAAAGGGCTGCTGACCACCGCCATCAAAGACTTGATCGAGGCCAAGTCCACGCAACGACTGGTCATGTTCTGGGATGAAATCCCGTACATGATCGCCAATATCGCCCAAGCTGAAGGGGAGCAAGCCGCTGCCGATGTTCTCGATACTCTCCGGAAATTGCGAAACCAGTACCCAGACTTGCGGATGGTCTTCACCGGTTCGATAGGCCTGCATCATGTGTTGACAAGCCTCCATGCCGCTGGAATCGCGACTGAGCCGATCAACGATATGGCTGCCATTGAGGTCACGCCCCTGGCTCCTGCAGATGCGCTCGACCTCGCCCGCCAACTCATCAAAGGTGAGGGACTTAAATCTGATCACGTCGATCAAGCAGCGGAGGCCATTACCGAAGAGACCGATCACTTTCCGTTCTATATCCAGCATGTCATCAGTTCGCTCGTCCAAGACCAACTCCCCGCCAATACCACACAGATTCGAGAGTTAGTCCAACGCCACCTCGTGGATGCGAATGATCCCTGGGAACTCAGCCACTTTCGCACCCGAATCCCGATTTACTATCGCGACCCTCGGGATGCTAAATTGGTCGGGTTGTTGCTCGATGCCCTCTGCGTCACAGAGACTCATCGATCATTGAACGAGCTACAGAATGACATCAACAGCCAGTCAGACCAGTTCGACGACCGCGACCTCCTCGTTCGTGTCCTGCGACTGATGGAACGCGATCACTACCTCACCCGCGATTCGGATGGCAAGTATCAGTTTCGATTCCCGCTGATCCGCCGCTGGTGGAAATTGGATCGGGGGCTGTAATGGCTGACAACGACTTCATCTGGCGTTTCACTCCCAGCCGCACCGAGCCGGAACTGCTGGAGAGTATTTTTGTTCAGCGGCAGGCTCTGCTGAAGGACATCCAAGAGCGGGTGGCCGACAGTGTGACCAGCGGAAACATGCACCATGTGCTGCTGATCGGCCCGCGCGGGATTGGGAAGACTCACCTGATCTCGCTGCTGCATCATCGTGTCACGCAAGATGCTGCACTTAACGAGAAGCTGCGGATCACGTGGTTCCTCGAAGACGAAACGATCACCTCGTTCGTGCAGCTTCTGAAGCGCATCTACGAGTTGCTCTCGGACGAACACCCGCAACAGTTCCCGAAAGAGTGGCTCGATGCGCAGCTGGAGAAGCCCCCGGCTCAGATCGAAAAGAACCTGGAAGCGGAGCTCGTCCGTCAGTTCCAAGACAAGACTCTGCTGCTGTTCATCGAGAACCTCGATTACGTCTTCGACGGACTCGGAACAGATGGGCAGAAGAAATGGCGCTCGTTCTTGCAAGAGCACCCCTGCACGTGCATCGTGGCCACTTCGCAGCGGCTGTTCCGGGGAGTCCAGAAGCGGTCGGAGCCGTTCTTCGGTTTCTTCGCCCCGATCCATCTCCATCCGCTGAAGGTCAACGACGCTGTGGAACTGCTCAGCCACATTGCTCAGCGGCGGGGGCAAACCGATCTGCTGCAATTCCTGCACACCCCCGATGGTCGCTCTCGCGTGCGAGCCATCCACCATCTGGCGGGCGGAAACCACCGCATCTATATCGTGCTGTCGGGGTTCATCACCCGCGACTCGCTCGACGAGCTGACCCAGCCGTTCGAGAAGATGGCCGATGAACTGACCCCGTACTACCAGGAACGCATGCGCTGGCTCAGCCCCCAACAGCGGCAGATCGTCGAGTTCCTGTGTAATCAAAACTCACCCTGCACACCAAAACAGATGGCCCGCCAGATGCTGGCCGCCGAGAACACGATCAGCAGCCAACTGAAGAAGCTTCTGGAATACGGCTACGTCCTGCGGTCGCCGCGCGGTCGCGAGTCGCTCTATGAACTGGCTGAACCGCTGATGCGGCTGGCGAGTGAGATCAAGGAGAAACGCAAGAAGCCGTTGAGGTTGCTCGTAGATTTCCTTCGAATCTGGTATCGGCCGGAACGCCTCGCCGAACTCTTGGCTTCATCTGGAAACGAGCTTCTTAGTGGATACCTTCAGGCAGCAATGAAATTCTCAAAGCTGACACCCGACCCACGCATCGATTTGCTGCAACAAGATATCATGAAGGCACACGATGAGGGACGACTTGCAGACGCGATACAAGCCCTAGAGGAGTACGTACACATCCAAAAGGCATCGGCAAATGATTGGTTCTTGCTCGGGTCACTTCAGTCAGACCTTGGTCATTTTTCAAAAGCAGAAGCTAGCTTCGACTGTGCGTTACAGAAGGACAATAAGCATTTCCTTTCCTGGTATGCGAGAGGAATGGCTCTCACATCGTTGGACCAGAAAGTTGATGCATGGATCAGTTTTCGAAGGGGAACGGTCGCACATATTGACTGGATCTTGACGAGATCGATTTCTCCTGAACAACGTCGCTCCGAAGTCATCCAACTCATTGAATTGCATCCGGATCCAAGCATGAGAACCATTCTTGGCCAAGAATTGAATGTGAGTATGAGGCTGATCGAAGTGGACGGAATGAGCGGGAAGTCCCTCGACGAATGGCGAGACATCTGGATCGAAGCTGGCTCCCAGTACCCCGAGATGGAACTCCCGCTACGGATTTTCCGCGTCGGGATCGAGTACCTCA
>JAYSVZ010000331.1:0-5506 GCA_043718305.1 Planctomycetota bacterium
TGTGGAGAGTCTGTATTCGGAAACTCAGTGAAGCCAGGCTCAGCTGTTGTGCGGTAGCCGAAAGCGAACGCGCCGCCGTCGACGTCCAGTTTCATCGCATTTTCTGGTGGTGTTTCGTGCATTTGAATCCTGATGATCTGGCCATCTGGCAAGGTGTATTCCGTGTAGACGACTCCAAGGTCAGCTACGGTGACGCCCGGATACTCCACCCGCCCTGAAATCGGGGCTCCTGACACATAGTTCGCGGGCAACTCTAATCTGTTTTTAGATCCGATAAACAGGAACACGTCGCCGCTCTGATTTAAAGGAGCGCCCGCCTTTCCTTTGCCGATACCAAACCCGAAGTCGCTGCCTGCCCCTCCGGCTGAGCGGGTGAGCTTGACGTTATTCCAACTAAAGACGCTCCCGCCCTTCCCGAACCATCCGTCGGATGGCATAACGTAGGGGGTCGGTTGAAGTCTAGTGATCGGTTCCCCGAAACCGGTGGTATCCAAGCTACCCGAAATAGTAGCGGTGGTATTCTTCCCGTCATCGGTGAAAGTGATGTCCACGCCAGCGGCCACGTGCTTCTCGGTGACGACCCCGACGCCGAAGTCCGCGGCATCCAGGAGATTTCCTTCTCCTAGCTCTCCAGTTGCAGTTGAGATCGCCCCATAAGCGAACCGTACGGTGTTCCCCAGCGCCTTGATTTTCTGTTCGGTCGTACTGGTGTATACGGCCCAGGCGTCCTTCCCGGTGGTGTATTGGTTGGTAAAGAGAACTGTGTCATCTCCTCCCTCCAGGGCGTTGTCAGCACCGAGGTCTGTGATGGTCAGCTTCATGGTGTCATCGCCGCTGCGACCGCGATGAGCGAACGTGAACTCGAGCACGGAGCCTCGCTGAATCCCTGTGGAATCCTGATAAAGAGTCCCATCGATGTACGCGTTGAGTTCCACGAACTGAGTCCCCTCATGCGCTGCAACTTCCTTAAACCCCGTACCCCAGATTTCGAAGTGGGTGTCGGTGGTCTTCCATCCGGGCAATGTTTCGACGAGCACGAAACTCCCTTCATTAACCCGGGGTTCCTCAAAGCCGGGGTTGGTCAGCCCTGTCTGTTGGCCCGTGCTGGATTGAGCCTGGGCCCATGCACTGATGGCCAACATTGCTGTGAGTGCGAGGACTCCGAGAGCAATTGCTCTGCGCATGGTGGTGTTCTCCGTCGGTTCAGGGTGATGGATTTGATGCCGAAAGTGGCAGGGCAAGCCGGGTGAACCAATCCGGCCTCACCACCAGAATGTTCAAATGCGGCTCAAGTCCGACAGGCCATTGCCAGGTTTTCTGGAATGTCGCTGGGAGAAGCTCTCGCTGGGTGCTATCTTGAGTGAGTTGAAAGACTTGGGCTGTCAGGGGTTACGACGGTCGTTGGTTCTTGCCGGAGCAGTTCACCGTGGATAGCCCATCCGTCACAGGTTGGATCGACCTGCTCGCAGCAGGGAATGCCCAGGCGGCCGAACAACTGTGGCGGCACTTTTCCGTGCGGTTGGAGGAGTTTGCGCGGCAGAAGCTTGATGTGCAGACTAGGCGGCGTTACGACGAACATGATGCGGCGAACAGCGCGTTCCACAGTCTCTGCCGCGGCCTGGCTGATGGCCGCCTGGAGGCCGAGAATCGAGACGCCTTCTGGGGGCTGCTGGCCGTTATTACCTCTCGGAAAATTTCGGCCCAGCGGCGATCTGCGAATCGTCAGAAACGAGGGGGAGGGGCGGAACGCGGAGAATCTGGATTTGGCGATGCGGGCATCAACGCGGTCAAAGACAACCAGCTGGCGCCCGATGTCCTGGTTGAAGTTTCAGAGAGTTGCGACCAACTGCTCAATGCGATTCCTGACCAGACGATGAAAACGATCGTGTTGCTCAAGTTTCAGGGGGCCACGAACGGAGAAATCGCCGACCAACTGGAGTGTACTCGGCGGACCGTCGAACGAAAGCTGGAGAGAATTCGTCGAATTTGGGTGGAAGCGGGACTGCATGACGGCGAGCCGCCATAAGAGTGGCAAAAACATGGAGGGGCAAAAAAAGGTTTAAGAGAATGTGGTTCCTGATGACGATTTTTTTGCCCGAACATCTTTTTGCCTGATCAATGCCCGTCACAACATCCATCCCGATTCGGCACTTTCGTCAACAGGACTTTGGCAAAGTGGCGTACGAGGTTGTGGGGCATGCATTTAAGATTCACGGATCGCTGGGGAAGGCTTTTCATGAGTCAGTGTACCGCTCGACGATCCATCAGGTTTTGGGCGAGCGATCTGTGGAAGAGATGCAAATTCGTTTGGCGCATCAAGGTTTTGAAAAGGAACTATTCGTTGATCTTGTCGTCGATGGCGGATGCCCGTTCGAGTTGAAGGCCGCTTCGGGCTTGAGTGCCGCCCATGACAGCCAGCTCATTCAGTATTTGATGCTGACGGGACTGTCGCATGGGAAACTGGTTAACTTTGGGGCGGAACGGATTGAGCACAAGTTTGTGAATTGTCTGGAATCGCCCGAACAGCGGCGAGAGTTTCAGATCGTCCGGCGTAGCTGGACCACAGCTGCTGTTGCCGCGCGGCTGGAGGGCGTTGTCATATCGCTCGTGCGTGACTGGGGAACTGGTTTAACGCGAGCGCTCTATCACGAAGCGGTCGTCGCACTGCTTGGCGGTGTGTGGCGATGCCGTCGCTTCACGGAAACTCACTGGCGGGGCATTCCTACCGGCCGTCAGCCAGTGGACATGATTGACGATATCGCAGCGTTTGAAATCACCTGTAAGCGGTGCGACTTAGAATCGTATGAATCGCACCTGCAACGGTTCCTGACAAACACAACCTTGGAATCGATTTTGTGGGTGAACATTGCGTCGGGACACGTTACATTCAAGCGGATTGGGCGTTGTGGCAAAAGCATGGGGCTGCACGACGGCGAGCCGCCGTAAGAGTGGCAAAAAGATGGAGGGGCAAAAAAAGGTACAAGAGAATGTGAAACAAACTGGTTCCTGATGGCTGATTTTTTGGTTCATCCGACTATTTGGGGGGATTTCGAAATGCCTGACGGCATAGGGATTTACGGAGGCATGGCTCCAATGCGGCCTTTGCCGGGACTCGAAGAGGCCCCTGGCCGAGAACCTCGACCAGGGGCTGACACGCCTTTGGCGCATCGGAGGCCAGGATATTCCTTGGCAGGTTGCTTCCCAGCAGCGCCTGCCTCCGCTTCTCCCGGCAGTGGGATTCCAGCAGATCGACGTATCTCCCGGCAAGTCTGGGACATGGGAGTGATGCCTTAAAAAATCCACCCGGTTACGGGCCATCCCCCAAATAGTCGGATGAACCGATTTTTTTGCCTCAACATCTTTTTGCCTAGTCAATGCCCGTCACAACATCCATCCCGATTCGGAACTTTCGTCAGCAGGTGAACATTGCGTCGGGACTCGTTACATTCAAGCGGATTGGGCGTTGTGGCAAAAACATGGTGGGGCAAAAGAACGCGAGACAACGTGAGGGGAACTTCAGTGATCAAGCTGGCGGTTGAGGACTATTTTTGCCCGTTCATCTTTTTGCCAAGTCCAATTAGTGAGTTTTTGTACTGTCGGACTCGACCGCCGTTTGACCATTCAGGACTACGAGTACCGCAATCGATTGGAATCTCATGAATGACCAGACGATCGGGAATCCCGCCTACAGGTCACTGACTGACCAGCGACTTTCCGAGATTGACGAGCTGTGTGACCGTTTCGATCGGGAGTTGGTGACGGGGGCGAGTCCGCGCATCGAGTCGTTTCTGGCAGAGGCTCCGGAGGTGGCGCATGACGGACTGCTGGCCGAACTGCTGGCCATGGAACTTGAGTACCGCACTACTAAGGGTGAAGCAACTCGACCAGATGACTACGTTCCACGATTTCCCCAGCAGGGAGGCGTCATCGCGGGGGTGTTTTCCGGTGCGAAAAGAACCCACTTCTACGACGATCGTACCATTCTGAGCGACAGTCAGATCGCCACATCGGCGGAAGTGCCGACGCAATCCGCACTCAGTCATCCCCCGGAGCAGACCGCTACGGGCGAGACCCTGTCGACTGGCCCGCTCAATACGGTCATGGATGTCGGCGGCCAGCTTGGTCCGTATAAGTTGCTCGCCAAGCTGGGCGAGGGCGGCATGGGGGCTGTGTATCAGGCGCGGCATACCAAGCTCGGCAAGCTGGTGGCTCTGAAGATTCTGCCTCAGCACCTCCTCTCCCGGTCCGATGCCCTGTCCCGGTTCGAGCGCGAGATGCTGGCCGTCGGGTCGCTGCTACATCCGAACATTATCCAGGCTCTCGACGCGGGTGAGATCAGCGGAGTGCATTACCTGTCGATGGAGTACGTCGAGGGCCAGGACTTGCAGCAGTTCATCCAGACCAAGGGCACGATGTCGGTGGTCAATGCCTGTAAGGCGATCCGGCAGGCGGCGCAGGGGCTGGCAGCTGCGCACAAACGGGGCTTGGTGCATCGCGACATCAAGCCGTCGAACCTGTTCGTGACCAAGCAGTCGGGGCAGATCAAGATCCTCGACATGGGGCTGGCGCTCCTGGCTCAGGAAGAGACTCCGGCCGCATTGACCACCACGGGGCAGTGCTTCGGCACGCCCGACTACATGGCTCCCGAGCAATGGAACGATGCCCACACCTGCGATGCCCGGTCCGACCTGTACTCGTTGGGCTGCACGCTGCACTTCCTGTTAATCGGTCGCCCGCCATACCACAGCGACACCCACCGCTCCGCCGCCAACAAGATGAAGGGGCATGTGCTGGACGCCATCCCCGACCTCGCGCTGGCGCGGCCGGATGTGCCAGCGGGAGTCGTCGCGATCTACCTCAAACTGATGGCGAAGACACCGTCCGACCGGTTTGCCTCAGCGGACGAACTGGCCACCGCATTGGCTCCCTGGGTCAAGGCTCAGCCCGCCCCCCCGGCTCCAAAGATCCAGGCAGTCGCCACACCTCTCGCTGGCCAGGGTTCCCCTCCCCGCCGACCGTTATCGCGGTGGCTGCTCGCCGCTGGCGGAGCCGCTGCGCTCTTCTTACTCGGCGTGATCATCATCACGATCACAAACAAGGACGGCACGCAGACAAAGATCGAGGTTCCCGACACCTCGAAGGTCGAGATCACGAAGCAGGGCGACAACCCTCCCGCCAGCGAGAAGCCCGGCTGGCACGGTTGGCCCGCCGATGCCCCCCCGCCCGCCATTGCGCCGTTCAATGCCGAGCGAGCCCAACACCATCAGGCGGCGTGGGCCGAGTACCTCGGCGTGCCGGTCGAGTACACCAACAGCATCGGCATGAAGTTCCGCCTCATCCCGCCGGGCGAGTTCACGATGGGGAGCACGCCGGAGGAGATTGCAGCGACTCTCAAGGATGTCTCCCCAGGTGACATGGTGATCCTGACACAGCCGATCTATCTGGGCGTCAATGAAGTCACGCAGGCCGAATACGAAAAAGTGATGGGCGTGAATCCCTCGCATTT
>JAYSVZ010000332.1:0-5489 GCA_043718305.1 Planctomycetota bacterium
ATCGTCACTGACGAAAACGGGAGGTCTCAACCATGGCGCAGCGACTCTTTGATCCCACCCGACGGGGCATGCTCCGGTCGATGGTTGGCGGTTCGGTCCTCTTTCCGTCGATTCTGTCTGAGCTGATGGCGGAGAGTGGGAACGCGCCCGATCCGCTTTCTCCGAGACCGCCCCACGCAACGCCCAAAGCCAAGCGGGTGATCTTTCTGTACATGAGCGGTGGCGTTTCGCATGTCGACTCGTGGGATCCCAAGCCGAAGCTCTTTGCGGATGCCGGGAAGACGATCCCCGTGAATGAATTTCAGGGGCGCAAGGGGGACTTTAGCATGTTCCTCAAGCGGCCCCAGTGGGAGTTCCAACCGCATGGCCAATCGGGGACCGAGGTCAGCTCCCTCTTTCCGCACATGGCTGAGTGCGTCGACGATCTCTGTGTGATCCGCTCAATGAAGTCGGACCACACGAACCACTATGAAGCGACGCTCGGCATCCACACCGGGTCGTTCACCTTCGCCCGCCCCAGTATCGGCTCGTGGGTCAGCTATGGCCTGGGGACGATGAACCGGAACTTGCCATCGTTCGTCGTGATCGCGCCGCAGTCGCCCTATGCCGGGGGCCAAGTCTGGGGCAGCGATTTCCTGCCGGGATCACATCAAGGGACACTCGTCGTTCCCGGACCCGAACCGGTCGCCAACATCCAGCGCCGCGCGGGAACGAGCCGCTTACAGGAACTCGAACTGGCCCAGCTCTCCAAGCTCAACGATCGGCATCTTTCGACACGGGCGAGCGATCCTCAACTGGCTGCGCGGATCAAGTCGTTCGAGACGGCCTTCGGGATGCAGGCCGAAATGCCCGAGGTCTTTGACCTCTCTCGCGAGAGCGATGCCACGCTGAAGCTATATGGTTTGGAGCGAGGCAGCACGCAAGGTTTCGCGTGGCAGTGCCTCGTCGCTCGCCGACTGGCCGAACGGGGAGTGCGGTTCGTCGAGCTGATCGATGTCGGCTCATCCGGGAACTGGGACGCCCACGGCGATATGCTGACCCATACCCCGCTCGCCAAGAACATTGACCAGCCGATCGCCGGGCTTCTCAAGGATCTGAAGCTGCGGGGAATGCTGGAAGACACCTTGGTCGTCTGGACAACCGAATTCGGTCGCACCCCGTTTAATGCCGCAGCTGGGGCCGCCGGACGAGAACACCACCACTGGGTCTTCTCGTCCTGGCTGGCCGGAGCGGGCGTCAAGCCGGGGATGACCTACGGGGAGTCCGATGAATACGGGATCGACGTGGCGAAAGATGTGGTCCACGTCCACGACTTCCATGCGACGATCCTGCACCTGATGGGGCTGGACCATACGCAGTTGACTTATCGCCATACCGGACGGGATTACCGGTTGACCGATGTGCATGGAAAGGTCGTCACGCCGATACTGGCATGACCGCTCTCATTGACTACTGCCCTGGCAACTCTTGAATAATCATGCAGCCTGCCATCGAGTCAGCGAGGGGCGATAACGCATGTATGACTCATGAACGTTGTCCGTACCAACTCAAGCTCTGTCTTAACCGAGCCGCTGCGTCATCCCATGAAACGCCCACTCCAGCATCGATCTCGGCCATTGCTTGGCGAAGATCGTCGTCGGTATCCGCTTCCTCGCGGTTCCGTTGCCATTGGGCCAAGCAGTCCTGCAACGACGCAGGCGGTTCTGGTTGCACGAGCTTCGCCAACACGTAGTCGTGAAACTGCTTTAACTCTTGTTGGGTGACAGCCATGCTTGAATCTCCTAAAGAGTATTCTATCGGAGTGTTCGCTGTTCGGTCAAAGCGAGCGATGCTTCTCGGCGAGCAGCGAGCAGTTGTTCGTAGAGTTCGAACGCACGACGGCGGGTGGCCTCCATGTCGGCGGACTCGTGGCCACAACGCCGTTGGTGATAGGGAACTTCTGCGGCGCGACTACCGCGTCTTCCAATTCAACCCCGACATCTCACCCAGAGCCAGCATCAGGGCGTGCGTCCCATTTCGGCCCCAGCCCTTCGCTTGGACGGAGAGATAGAGCTGTTCCGCGAGGGCCAGGCCGGGTAGTGAGAGGCCCATTCGCTTGGCCTCTGAAAGAGCGATCCCCATATCCTTGATGAAGTGTTCGACGTAGAACCCGGGATCGAAGTTGTTGGCCAGGATGCGTGGACCGAGGTTGTCGAGTGATTTACTTCCCGCAGCTCCCGTCGAGACCGACTTGAAGACCGTTTCCAGGTTCAGGCCCGCCTTGTAGCCGTACAGCAGAGCCTCGCAGACGCCAATCATGGTGGTCGAAATCAGGATCTGATTGACCATCTTCGTGTGCTGCCCAGCTCCCGCCGCCCCTTGGTGGATGATCGTCTTGCCCATCGCGTTCCAGCAGGGATTCAGCGCGTCGATCGTCTCCTTCTCCCCGCCGATCATGATCGAGAGGGCAGCGTTCTTGGCCCCCACATCACCACCCGACACTGGGGCGTCGACGGCGTGAACCCCCTTGGCTTTGGCGGCGTTGTAGATCTCGACAGCGAGACTTGGATCGCTGGTCGTCATGTCGACGAGAACATTCCCCGCCTTCGAACCCGCGAGAGCGCCCTGCTCTCCGAGAAACACCTCGCGCACATCGCGAGGGAAGCCGACGATCGCGAAGATCACATCCGACTTCTCGGCCACTTCCTTCGGAGTGGCCGCCCAGGCTGCCCCCTGATCGAGTAGGGCTTGCGACTTCTCTTTCGTACGCGAGTAGATCGTCGCCGCATACCCGGCCTTCATGAGATGGCCACACATGCTGTTCCCCATCACGCCCGTGCCGATCCAGCCAATGCGGGTTGTTCCAGGGGTGATGGTCAGGGCCATGAGATGCTCCATGAGTTCGAGATGCGGAAGCGACGGAGTATAGAACCGACAGCCCAACGTGTCAGTCGTCGACAGAATCAAGTCGGACGCGCGAGTCGAGATTGTTATGCGAGCGGCAGGTCAGAATCTCCCGTAGCGGAACTCGTCAGAGTTTCGCCGCTCGCCGCGAGATTCACGCCATCGAAAGTCTGACGACTTCCGCTACGGTCATATTTCACATCGCGACTGACATGGTCACCGTGCTCCGCCGACTGCATTTCACGATTGCTGGCTACCCGAGCCGTTCCCCGTTGATATCAACCAACCACAACCAGTCGTCAAACAGAAACTCGAACCGAATCCCGAGCAGTGCAATCCGCGCCATGACGGTGTTTGCGAAGGCCGCGCCGAAGGTGATCATCAACACCCAAACACCGATTCGCGAGACCTTTCCCATGACGCCTTTGTGTTCCCACGAGAAGAAGAAGTAGGTCAAGGCCGCCAGTGTGCTGATCAGCAGCAGGGAACTGGAAAAACTTTCGCCCCATTGAAAGACCCCTGCCTTGTCGAAGACGAGTACGGGCTTGATTGAGGACCGGATCTGGCTGAGAAAGTCCGCCTGCAAGAAGCTGATGAGTTTCAGTCCGGCGGTTGTTCCAATGATGAAGGCCAACGGCCAGCGGGAGATCCAGCCCCCCTTTGGTGCGAGACGCCACAAGAGCATCACCCCCAACACGAGCGGGATAATATTGATCCACCAATGGTGATCCCGAACGGGAGACGTTCCGGGAAGAGCCCACGCCTGGGTCATCGCCGGAAAGAGCTGGCCCCACAGATTCGGCACCAACACGGTCCAGAAACTGACCACCATCCAGTACGCCGCCGAGACGCCGATAAAGAGCGACTCCGACAGCTTGTAGATGACGTTGTCCTTGTAGAGGAACGACAACACAGCCAGCGTCAGAAAAGCAGCCGTCCAAATGCCGGCTGTCCGAGACCAACTCGCCTCGGCGAACCCCATGCGGGCTTCGGTGGCCGTGGAGGGGGCGGTGAACCCGTCGAGCGTCTGCTCATATCCCACACCGATGCCGCCAGAGAACGCTCTCCAACCGATCCAGGCACTGGCCAGAAGCAGAATGCAACACCAGACTCGAGTTTCCAGTTTCATGGATGCGGTGAGGCGACGAAGGAACGGCCTGAACGACTCCCGGCTTTATAACGCGCGAGTCGCCATCCGGCGAGCCGCAGGCCGGGTTCGTCGCAGCGCATGGTGTGGCGGCGGGGAGAAGATGGACAATCATCGTGCAGACACCTGTCGCAGTTGCGATCGCAACTCAATGCCGATTTCTGTCAATTCCGCGTGCTGGGCCTCGTGAACATTCGACGTTTTTCATGGCTCTCATTCGGCCCGCTTGGCAGGCTCCCCCGCGACTTGCTACCGTCCCAGCTCCCCGACTTGGCCCACTTCCGGTGTTCCCGATGCTTCCCGCTGGTACAGCTGCCCTGGCCCTCGAACCATTGGCCCGGCTTCGCGATAACTTAAAGGCAGTGATTCGTGGCCGCGAAGAGCCGATCGATCTGCTGCTGATCGCGCTACTGGCCAATGGGTCGGTGCTGATGGAGGATGTGCCCGGTGTCGGGAAGACGACACTCGCAAAGGCCCTCGCCAAGTCGCTGACAGCCGACTTTGGGCGGATTCAATTCACGCCCGACTTGCTCCCGTCAGACATCTTGGGGGCGTCGATCTTCAACCCGCGCGATGCGTCGTTTACCTTTCGCAAGGGGCCGATCTTTTGCAGCGTACTCCTGGCCGATGAGATCAACCGCGCGAGCCCGCGAACGCAGTCATCACTTCTCGAAGCGATGAGCGAGGGGCAGGCCACGATCGACGGGACGCGCTACCCGCTGCCGCATCCGTTCTTAGTCCTCGCCACTCAGAACCCCGCCGACTTCCAGGGAACTTATCCGCTCCCCGAGGCCCAGCTCGATCGGTTTCTGATCCAGATGAGCCTGGGTTATCCCGACCGCGCGATGGAGGTGGAGATTCTTTATGACCAGGCGGTTGAAGTCCCGATCGATCACCTCCGCCCGGTCTTATCGCTGGAACAACTCCGCACGCTCCAGGCCCAAGTCCGCGAGGTTCGCGTGGAGCGGAGCGTGGCCGAGTATGTCGTCGACCTGACTCGCAAGACGCGTTCGCACCCGCACTTGAAACTCGGCGTCAGCCCGCGCGGGACGCTGATGCTCTTTCGAGCAGCGCAAGCGGCGGCGTTTATGGCGGGCCGCGAGCATGTGATTCCCGATGATGTGCAGCGCGTGGCGATGGCCGTGCTGGCCCACCGCACGGTGCTGACCTCGAAAGCCCGCTTTGGGGCGATGTCGAAGGAGCAGGTGATCCGCGAGATCATCACCGAAATCCCCGTGCCGGTGTAGGGATGCCGATCCGCGATAGATGGATAGGACGATGGGGCCTCTCGCTGCGGCTTGGAGCATGTTCGATGCGACGAGTCGATGGGGCGGCGATGAGCCGAAATAAATCTGGAAAATGGACACTCCGCGCTGAAGCCGACAGGTTTTCATCATCTGTGGAGGATTGGCGTTACGTGAAATGACAAAACCTGCGCTCCTTCCGTGATGTTTGCTTC
>JAYSVZ010000333.1:0-5485 GCA_043718305.1 Planctomycetota bacterium
GCCGCAACTGCTCCTGCTCCGGCTCAGGGAGCGCAGCTAAGTCGGACTGGGCCGCCTTATCGCGTTCCCAGCGTTCGCGGACCTCAGTCAGGATTTGCCCGTAAAGCTTGACGAGATCGAGATACGTCGCGGGCGGGGCGTCCTTGAGACGCTGCCAGATTGTGGGGTGACAAGCCCCTGCGGACCAACTGGCGATGCGAGTTTTGGCCGCCTCGGCGAACCCCTCGTGAGGGAGTTCCCCCAGATTGATGATCGCGAACCAAACCGGCGAATCGGCCTTCACCACACGACCAAGATATTGCTCCCACTGGTCGATCATTTTGTCGCGGAGCCGAGGCTCAAAGCTTGGTTCTACGCCCGAGGGGAGTTTGCCGGTCTTCTTCGCGACCGCGACCAGGTAGTCACCCACGCGATTGCGAGCTTGCGCCGTCAGTTCGACGTACACCTCATCCAAGTACTTGTCAGCTTCCGCTTGTCGCTTGTTGAACTCCTCCCGGAATTGAATCGTCTCGGGGGCCAGCGGGTCAGGGTCGCCGATCTGGGGCAGCTCCTTCGGCTCGTTGGTACTCGCGAAGACGCCATACAACGAGTAGTAATCCGCTGTCGGAATTGGGTCGTACTTATGGTCGTGGCAGCGGGCACAGGTGACGGTCATCCCCATCACGCCCCGCGTGACGACATCGATCCGGTCATCAATGATGTTGTTATTGTCATTGAGAAACCGCGGCCCAACCGTCAAGAATCCCATCGCCGCCAGCGCCGGATCATTCTCGGCCAACCCCAATTTGTCGGCTGCCAACTGCTCGATCAAGAAGCGGTCATACGGCTTGTCGCTGTTGTAAGCTGCGATGACATAATCGCGGTAGGTGTACGAGAACGGATAGCGCCGCTCCTCAGTGAAGACGTACCCCTTCGTGTCGCCATAACGAGCAATGTCGAGCCAGTGTCGCGCCCACCGCTCGCCGAATCGCGGTGAAGCCAGCAAGGCGTCGACCAGGTCTTCATAAGCGGTCGGGGACGGGTTGCTGACGAACGCCTGCACCTCATCATAGGTCGGGCGAAGACCATGCAAGTCTGACATCAGCCGCCGGATGAGCGTCGCGCGGTCGGCCTCGGGAGCGGGGCTGAGTTGCTGGGCTTCGAGTGTGGCCTGCACAAATCGATCGACGGGAGTCTTGACCGTGGTGTGGTTCGACACCACGGGCGGACGCGGGCGAGTGATCGGTTGGTAGGCCCAGTGATCGCGAGCTGTGGCGGCAAAGTCGATCTCGCCATCGGTGCGGCGCGGGAAGGGGGCCGGACCCGCTGGTTTGTTCCCATCGGGATCTTTCGGCCATGGGGCCCCGATTCGGACCCACTCGGTCAGCAGATCGAGCTTCTCCTGCGACAGCTTGGCCTTCGGCGGCATCTGGGTGTCGCCCGTATAGCTCACCACTTGCAGAAGGCGACTTTGGTCCGGTTGTCCGGCGATCACCAGATGGGGAAAAACCGCGTCGCGGCGATCGAGCCGAACATCCCCCTGCTGCTTCTGCGAACCATGACACTCGTGGCAATTCTCCACAAGCAGCGGGCGAATCCGCTCTTCAAAGAACTTGATCCCCTCGGGAGTCGGCTCATCGGCGTGCGCATCACGACACCACCCCGTCACGCAGACTAGGCAGAGCCAAGCTGTCCAATAATACCGAGCAGGCATGGGGGGAGTACAAAGGAGGTGGGACATCAAGGCGGGTGGGATGTCGCGTTTGGAGGAACCGCTGAATCCCAAGTACGAATTGTAAGCCCTTGATTCACCACCGACGAGGGGAGAAACGGACTTGTCGGGCCGACTCCGCGCGGTCGGGGTCTCATTTCTCCAGTCGCACCGAACACAACACGCGGTATGCCCATTGAATCTGAGACGCGGGAACACGTTGAATCGCGGAGCGTTCGTTGATCGGAATCAGAAGCACATCTCGCGACTCGATCTGGTAGAGCTTGCAATTCACGCCAATCTGTCCCGCTTGGCGCGCGACACAAGGGTGCCCCACGGCGGCGGGGTGATCGGCACTCGTGAAGACCAGATCACCGTCCAAATAACGCGGCGACATGCTCTCGCCATCAATCCGCCAGGCGACCGCCCGCGGGTAACGCCGCTTGACGCTGGGGGCGTTCAAGAACTCCAGGAAGCCGCTCTCATCGGGCGTGGAAAACTGCACGAGCGAGACCGTCTGACCATCGTCTGGGGCGGGACTCAAATCTCCCAACCGTTGACGATCCTGCGAAATCTGGTCGGCGTACTCTGCCAAAATGGTCTCCAGGCGGGCATCCGCCTCCGGGCCGCCATGCGTGGCCGGGAGTTCTTCCCAGTAACGGGCTGGCCCAGCCGCTGTCGATCCGACGACCGGAATCCAGTCTGCAACACGGGGCTTCGGGCGTTTGTGAGATGTCCGGGAGGGGCGGTCGGTGGCGGCGGGCTCGGGAACGGGCTCCTGAATCGATTCATTCCCTTTTCCGGTCAGCAACCACTCCAGCCGGACACCCGTCAGGGTCGCGACCTTCACCAGTAACTCAACGGGCGGGACGCGGTCGACCTCATACAGGGCATAAGTACTCGGCTGAATCCCCAGATCACGGCACAACTTCGACCGCCCCCGGTCCCCGTAAACACGCACGCGGACCGTGCGAAGTCGCTGACAAATTTGAGGGAGAGGCATGGGAAGAGTTGACGAATTTACGCATTTGCGTAATATCTGTTGGGCCGAGCCTGAGTGACCGAAAGGAGACCGCGATGAAGCGATCGACAGCCAAGCCAAAGTATGGCGCTTCCGAGACCGTTCTGCAAATCGAGCGCGACCTGAACGGGGCCATCACTCTGGGACGGATGCAGGCGGAATTACTCAAAAGCGTTCAGAATCACCTGTCGAAGCTCGATTTCCCTCGACCAGCAACCGGCAAGGGGCGGCCGGCTCGCTAGCCGGGGCAGCCGGGGTGAGGGTGAGTGGCAAGAGAATGTCCGAGTCATGGCCTCATTCCAGACCGTGCGGAAAATAGATCGTGGCTCAGGCGGAGAGTTGCTCCAACAGCCACGTATGAATCGGCAGTCGCTGTACTGGCCGATCGTGAGCGAGTGCCCCCAGCGGGCCGGTATCGAGAAGGTATCTCTCTAGTCCGCCATTGCGGAAGTTCCACATCACCAAAGCCAGCGTCCGAATCGCCCCCCACCCCGTGAATACTCCCTGCTTCCGCCCCGAAGGGGCACCGACAAACCAGCCCAGGGCAACGCCCTGGGTATCGAGTCCGCCTTGCTCGGCAAGCCCTGAAAGGGCGGCACATCGGACGTCCCCCAGCCCTGTTTCGCCCTTTCAGGGCTGAGAAGGTTACGACAACTCCGAGACCTGGGGCGGCGCTCCGGCTGGTCGCTCTGCCCCAGGCTGATTTGTGGCTGCCCCGTTGGGGCGGAAGAGGGCGGCTGGGCGAAGAACGCGTCGGGTGATGCGTTAATACCGCAATGGCGAACTGGCCTTCGGAGAGCGTGATCTGGGCATCGAGAATCACGACCCCATTGCGGACATGGCCCGTGAGCGATGGGGGGCCGACAGTGTTTCGATAGGATTCATACAAGCAACTTACCACAGAAATCACTCGCACACACGGTAATTTCGCGGGCGATGCGTCTCACGGCCTCATCTCCAGCTGCAGAGTACTGACGATGAATTCCATGCGGCGCGACCTTGTGACGAACGACCTAGCTCAGCCGCGGCGGGGGCGACTGAGCCGGCGAACCCTGTGAAACCCTGACGCCCCCGCCGTCGGCTGCAGCGCCTGGTTCGGCGTCCGGACGCTACGCTACTGCTCGGGGCACTCCCACCCCAGCCGCTCCAGCCCCGCGAACAGCGCGTCCAGCACCGTCGGCGGGTCGTCCCCCACTTGGAGCATCAGGCTGTCGGCCATGCCGTCGTCACCGACGGTCAGGCTGCCGTCGGTGCGGTCGCCGGCCAGCACCAGCCACGGGCACTCGGCCTGCTGCTCGACCCGGGAGGCCACCCCGCCGGCAGTCAGGGCGGCGGCGAGTTGGTCGGGCGAAAGCCCAGGGGCGTCGTCCCGCCGGTACAGGAACAGCCCGCCCATCGTGCCCTCCTCCGCCTAACAGGTATTCGACCGTAGAAGTGCGGTAGAAGAATGCCATGACTCTATGGTCGAGTCTGGACGTGTCAATTCCGATGCGAAATACTGGGAAACGAGTTGCGACTGTTTGAGTAGCCGTAGGGTGGAGACCAGCCGCTTTGGGCGCAGGCCGGAGCAGGCCGGCCTGCGCCTCAAAGCAGGCTGGTCTTCCACCCTACGAAGACTCGCCATCTCCAGTGGTGTTGCCCCCAGTCCACCTCTCCGGCGTCGAAGCAGAGTTTCGGGGATAGGCAGTCCCAAGCAGAGCGAGCAGAGCTTGGGACTGAGGATTGAAGACAGTCCGGCGGGGAGACACACTTTGCGTTTGGTGGCCCCCCCGTCCAGTAACCCGCTGCGTGAGCCAGGCCGAGCGCAGACGTTCGTTGATTCGGTGCGTGACCGCTCCGTCCGGACGGAACGAAAGCTGTCCGACAAAGCCCAGTTCGCGCTCGCCCTCGCTCACGTAGCGGGTTACTGGGCCTGAAAATCCCAGCGCAGCCTACGGGCCGCAACCCAAGGGGTTCTCAGTTCTCAGTCCAGCAAGAGCTACAAGCCACGACCGATGTCTTGGCCCTGGAGGGGCTGGACGGGATAGCCCAGGGTCGCGACCACCAGAAAATTTGCGCAGCGGGCGCACATTTTTGACGTGAGTCGTACAAAGTGCGTCTCGCACTTTGTCTTGCCCCCCTCTCACCCTGACTCGAAAACTGCTCTATCTATCGATACTGTGGCACACCTTCGTGTGTCAGGAACCCCCGCGATGAGATTCGGTCGCCTTGCCAGTCGTGATCAGACGCTGCGACCGGTGGCGCGGTGGCGGCTTTTTCAAGGGGTGACGCTGCTTGGATTGGTTGTGATCGGCATTGAGTGGTCAGCTCAAAAACGAAACTGGGCGTGGATCACGGGGCGAGCATTACCGAATCCAACCATGGAGCAAGTGACTCCTCGGCGAGGGCTGCCGGGGATCGATGAGAGCCCCTCAACCTCTTTGCCGCTGGACCGACTATCCGGGATGGATGACCGCCGGCTGGGACTCCTTCGAGAGGAGCAGACCGCTCTTGATACCGTCATCAAACAGATCCGCACGCTCAGCGACGAGGCGCTCACTCGGGACGCCGTCGGAGGCGTTGAATTTGTGACCCTGCATGATCGCCCCGGCGAATATCGCGGGCGGTTGATGCGATTCGAAGGCACCTTGTGGCAGTTGAGTTGCTCTCACGAAGGGGAGCCAAGCATCGCCGAGGATGATCTCTATGAGGCCTGGCTCTTCCCCCCGGACGCTGGGAACAATCCGCTGCGAGTGCTCTGCACGGCAATCTCACCGACCCTGCGGATCGGGAAA
>JAYSVZ010000334.1:0-5479 GCA_043718305.1 Planctomycetota bacterium
CAGGCCGTCCCCAGCGAACGCGTCACTCACGAATGGCCGGACGGAGTGGATCGGGAGGTTGGCCTTCGCTCCGGGACGGGCAGGAATGCCCGTCCTACAGCTCACGCTCAACGCTCAGTGCTGGTGACCAAGCGAGACGCCTCCCAGTAGGACGGCCTTTCCAGGCCGTCCCCAGCGAACGCGTCACTCACGAATGGCCGGACAGAGTGGATCGGGAGGTTGGCCTTCGCTCTGGGACGGGCAGGAATGCCCGTCCTACGGGGATCGTATTTCTGGCCGTACGCCTAACCGCCCCGCATCATCACCTGGGCCGGGTTAATGGCTTGGTACTTCCCCTTGTTGGCCGTGATCTCGAATGCCTCGGCGACCGATTCGATCCCGTGCAGGACGTGCGTGATTGTCGGCTTCAGATTGACTCGTCCACTCGCGACAAGGCGGACTGTATGTTCCAAGTGGGCCTGCGTACTGATGTCGGGAAAGAGATACCGCAAGCTGCGCTCGCGAAGCAGATCGACATCGAGTTCCAGTGGGCTGCCGAACCAGGAGACGCCGATGACTTTGCCGCCCGATCGCGCGGCGTCGATGGCTTGCCGCAAGGTCTGCGTCCCCGCGAGGCCCTGCTTGGGGCTGCCACCCGCACACTCGAAGACGACATCCGCTCCATTCCCTTCGGTGAGTTCACGAATGACCTCGACAACATCGCACGTCTTCGCGTTGAGGGCAAAGTCAGCCCCGAGTTGCTTCGACATCTGGCAGGACTCATCGCGGACATCGACCGTGATGATCCGCCCTGCCCCGCTGATCCGGGCAATTTGCAGGCACTCCAGCCCCATACTCCCCTGACCAAAGATGACGACCGAATCTCCCATTTGGATCGAAGCCGTCTCGACAGCGGCGACACTGTCGCTCAGCGATTGCAGGCAGGCCCCTTCGCTATCGGAAATGGCATCATCAACGCGGACCAGAGCGATCTCCGGCAACATCGCGACCTCGCTGAAGCAGCCCGGCTGGTCGAAGCCGATCACGGGGCCTTTGCGGCACAGCGAACTCCGTTCCGAGAGACACAACGGGCACTTCTCGCAGGGAAGTTTGGCCCGTGCCGCCACGCGATCACCGACTCGAAATCGCGTCACGCCGGGAGCCACCTCGATGATCCGAGCACAGAACTCGTGCCCGAAGAGTTGGATCGGACCATCGGCCTCCATCCGCCGCTTGACGCGATCATACGCCAAGGTCCGAATTCCGAAGGCCAGTTGAGCCTCGGTCACACTGGGCTGGACACAGAGTGGCTCGACGAGGACATGCCGAGGTTGCAACGTCGGGAGTGAGACTTCATCCAAACGAAAATCGCCGAAGCCGTAGAATTGCCAAGCTCGCATGGGGTTGGTCCTGATAGTAGCCGGTGTTGTCATTCGTTGTCATTCCACATCGTACGGTGGGGATCCTGGAGCATTCCAGCCTGACCACTCCATGAGTTGCGATTCGCCAGAGGGGAGAATGCAGGGAATGCCCGTCCGTCTTCGGGAGCCTCTGGCAGAATCCTCAGCGATTATTTAGATGGTTCCTGCGAGAACTCCCCCAACTTCACCAAGGCTTGGCGGATGGAGATAATCGCTGGACGATTCATCGCCAGTGCGGCGGCTGTGGCTCGCCCGAGCGGAGTGCGACCTACAATCTTAGCGCCGGGCGTCAAGCGGAAATGATCAATCCATAGATCTTGACGTGGATGAAACAGTGGGACGAGCAGTCCCGTGACGGTGTCCCGAACTTTTGTTCGTGCGGCCTTGCGCAACGAGCAAGTCACACACGCCAACGCCAGGTTTTCATCACTGGTGGGGCCGCCCGCTGCCAGCGGGTGGATGTGGTCAATGTGAAACGTGGCTTCCTGAGACGACTGCGGCAACCGACAATATTCGCACAATTCAACCGCCCGCGGCCTGACCAAATCGCTGAGTGTTGCAGGAATGCGCTGTCTCATCTCGCTGCCACTCGGCTCCGCAACCGCATCAACGAGAGGAGATCGACCAGTTCGGTGAGTGCTGTCGCCTCGCGCCGTTCTCGTTGCGAGAGCTTGCCGTCCTGATCCTGGCGGTCGAGCAATTCCTGCAGCCGTCCATTCAATGCTGGCGGTAGACGAAACGTCCGCCAATCTTTCGGGAGGTTCATCTCGACCAGTACGGATTGACTCATCGGCCTTCTCCCGTGACGGGCACTTGACGGACTCTTTGGCCACCACTCCCAGTTTACTGTGAGGAGTGTCTGCATGGAAATAGGCGAAGCTTTTCACAAACTCAGCGAAACAATTCCGTGTCCCGCCACTCGCCCTCACCCCAAGTCATTCTCCAAAGTCGTGAGGGGTGCCGGATAGTCGCCTTTCGCTCCACGAAAGAGCGCCGAGCGCGGGGTGAACGTGTCTCAACGCCGATCGTGATTCGGGAGTCGAACGCTTCGGCGGCGCTCTTTCGCGGAGCGAAAGGCGACTATAGACCTATGCTTGTTGATTCCGCCTCGTGAACTTTTGCAGGCTGTGACACGTGGGATCGACGAGTCCCCGGTTGCCGCCCGCCGACATGACGACCTCGGCGAGGTAGACATCGCCGTGCTGGTCGACGCAGATGTCATGCGGGGCGAAGAAGTCGCCGGGAGCTGTGGGGTTTTCTCCGCCTCCCCAGCGGGCCAGTAACTCACCACTCGGAGCAAATACGCTCACTCGTCCTCCGGTCGCATCGGGTTTCGGAGCGGTGGTGCCGGGCCACATGCCGGCTCGATAGCCGAGTTCCGCGACGTAGAGATTCCCTGTCGCGTCGAAGGCCACCTGACAAGGGCGGGCAATGTCGGTCCGCTCGCCGAGGTAGCGACCGTCTTGAGAAAAGAGCTGGAGGCGGCTGTTCTCGCGGTCGGCCACGAAGATGGTTCCGTCGCGGTCAATCGCGATCCCGTGCGGGACATGGAACTGCCCTGCCCCGCTGCCCGGTTCACCCCACGAGAGCAACAACCGGCCATCGGGCGAGAACTTGTGAACGCGGGCGTTGCCGTAGCCGTCGGTGACAAAGATCTCACCGGACGCCGACAACGCCACATTCGTCGGAAAATAGAACGGCTCCCCCGCATGGCGAATCGTGCGATAGTCGATGCTGGTCGCACCGGTGTTCGAGGGCTTCCCACTCGTCCCCAGCGTCAAGAGCAGCTTCCCCTCGGGCGTGAACTTCTTCACCGTGTGGTCGAGGTCGTCGGTGCAGTAGACCATGTCGTCCGGTCCGATCGTGATCCCATGCGGACGAGCAAACACTCCCTCGCCCCACGAGGTCACGAATGATCCATCACGGTTGAACACCAGCATCGGGTGCTCGCCGCGATTGAAGACGAAGACTCGATCGCGCGAGTCGGTCGCGATCGCTGTCACTTCGTTCCAAGTCCAGCCCACTGGAACTTGAGCCCAGTGGTCGTTGGCGTCGTACTGAAAACCATTCATGCGAGGAGATCCTCCGCTTCGATCTGAGCCAGCTCATCGGGCGGCTCGGGCAGCATCCACGCGAACGCCGCCGCGGGCAGGAACAGGAACGCGGAATAGAGCAGCGCCATGCGATGGTCACCAACCTTGGAGAACATCCCAAAGAACACCGTCCCCACCCCGGCCATGATGCGGCCAAAGTTGTAGCAAAACCCCGCCCCGGTCGTCCTCAAAAGAGTCGGAAAGAGTGGCGGCAAGTACATCGTGAAGAGTGCGAACGCTCCCTGGCACAGTCCAATGGAAGCAATCCCGTACCAGAGTTCATGGCGATCACGCGACTGGGAATAAGTCACATACATCGTCGCGAAATAGGCAAAAAACAACACGGCAATCGCGGTTCGGTACTTGACCCACTTGGCGATGAACCCCGCGATGAAGTTCCCCGCAATCGAAGTCAGCATCAGCAACCACAACATTCGGCTGGCGAACTGCGTCCGCTCTTCTTCCGTCCACGAACTCAACTCGGGTAAGTTTCGCAGATGCTGACTGTGCCAGAACATAAAGGCCCAATGAGCGGTCAGTGAAAACGTACACACGGTCAACGTTAATATCGTGGTCCGCCGGACTGGACCGCGAAACAGGTCCAAGAAGCCCGGCTGCGCCTCCGATGACTCTCGCTTGGCGGCATGCCACTCCTCCGGTTCCGGGACAGCCTTTCGAATCCAAAGCACAATCAGCGCTGGCAGGATGCCCACCAGGAACACGGTCTTCTTGGGATAATTGGCCAATAGGAACGTGGCCAATCCCGCCAGCATGAAGCCGAGATTGACCGCTGTCTGGAGCACGGCCGCCATCCACGGTCGCCACTTGCGGGGCCAGGTCTCAGACAGCAATGCCGCACCGACGGCCCACTCGCCACCAATCCCCAGCGCCGCCAGGAACCGGAAGATCAACAGGTGCCACCACGTCTGGGCAAAGTACGACAATCCCGTGAAGCCCGCGTAGGTCAGAATCGTCAGCACCAGAGCGCGGCTCCGCCCTAGCCGATCAGCGATCCGTCCAAAGAAACTCCCGCCAATCGCCCACCCGATCAAAAATGCCGCCTGAATCAAGGAGCTGTAGTAACCGACCTGCGGGTCTTTCTCATGCGTATGCAGCAATTCGGCGACGAACGGGGCGGCAACGATGACATACAGTTGAATATCAAGTCCATCGAAGAGCCAACCCAGCCAGGCGGCGAGTCCCGACTTGATCTGCTGCGGCGAAAGATCGCTCAGTCGCTCCACATCACGAGCGGGTGTCTCAACGGAACATGACTCGGAAGATGAACTCATACCCAGTGTCTCACGCGGGGCCTCGAATCTCCCGAATGTACGGTCCGACCGAGATGCCGAACAGCCCTGCCCTCCAGAATCCAATGAACCGGCTTTAGCCGCGAATTCCGGCAACCCATCGATGGAGAGCGAATGTCTGCCTGCCCGACCCCGGTAGGGGTCATAGAAATTAGCCGGTGGTTGAGCGTTAGCGACACCACCGGTCCCCAGCCCGTCCAGTGATCGCATCCTGGAGGGATGCCAGAAAGCCGGTTCATGAGGCTGCGTGATTCTGGCATCCCTTCAGGATGCGGCCAGCATCGGGATCGTTTTCCGGTGGTGTCGCTGGCGCTCAACCACCGGCTAATTTCTTATATCCCTCCGGGATGATCGGAGTAGCCGTAGGGTGGAGACCAGCTCGCTTTGGAGCGCAGGCCCACCATGTCTGAAGCGTGTCCCCTGATTGGTGGGCCTGCGCCGGCCTGCGCCTCAAAGCAGGCTGGCCCGCACCCTACATCTGAGCAGCGAAGTCGTCACTGCGCCCCATTCGAACCTTATAGAAGACAGGCCGAGACGGATTGAATACGATCACTGGTATTGGAGTTCATTCAATCCAACCACAGACCACGCATCGAGTCCCTCATGGCCGCCCCGACCGAATTCAAAGTTCTGCCTGACGCCGACGATCTCCAGAAGATCGGTCGCGATCTGCGGT
>JAYSVZ010000335.1:0-18388 GCA_043718305.1 Planctomycetota bacterium
CCGGACTCTCCGAGTCCGGTGAATGACGGTGGCGAGGAGTGGTTGCCTTGTCTGGCGTAGTTCGCACCGGACTCGGAGAGTCCGGCGACGTTGGACTACTCTTTCGCGGGCACTTTCGGCTCGGGGGTTTTCACGGCGGCTGGTGTTTTCTCAGCAGCGGCCAGTTTGCGGAAGTAGTCTTGCAGCACATCTTCATACCCCGCTGGGAACCCTTCTCCCTTGGCCTGGAGAATCTTCTCACGCTCTTTCGGGGTCAGGTTGTCGAGCCGCTTGCCGCCCTGGTCGACGGCCTTCATCTGGCCGTCTTTCATCTTCCCTTTGCGAAGGACCGACTTCTCGGCGGGCATGTTCCCCCCGTTATTCGATCCACCGCCGCTCTTGGTCTTCTTCTCGATCTCCTCGATCATGAAGTCGAGACGCGAAATGATCCGCGGCTGGGTCACGAGAGCGGGCGGCTTGGGCTTGCCGTTCGAGAGGTCTTCAATGGCTTCCTGCATCTCCATCTCGAGAATGCCCAGGGGGAACTCTTTCCACTCTTCATCTTCCAGCGGGTAATCCGTGATCCGGCGAGCTGCGACATCGGGGTCTTCATCGACCGGTGGTTTCGCTGCTTCCTTGGGAGGAGTGGCGGGCTTCGGAGTGGCGTCGGTCGGCTTCGCTTGTGATGCCTGAGCAACATCTGTTTCGACTGCATCCGCCGAGGGAGTGTCGCCCCCCGTGTTCTTTGCTGAATCATCTGCCCAGACCGGGAACGCTGTTCCGTATGCCAGGATCGCGATTAGTGACATCACTCGCATGAATCAACTCCCTATCGTCAAAGTGATCTGAGCGGTTACGGACATTGTCTTGACGCACGGCCCTCACTCCCAGCCCCTCTCCCGAAGGGAGAGGGGAGCCGGAAAGTGCAACATCGGTTAGTCACTAAACCCTTCGATAGTCGTGGATCGCTCCGCGATCCAACGTTGGTTCGCGGAGCGAACCACGACTATCACTTGTCGAATGGTCCCCACCACTATTGCTGCTTATCCCCGTACGTCTCGGCGATCTTCGTCGTGGTCTCCAGTACCTCTTCCTGGCGTGTCTGCAACGGGGCGCACTTCTCGGTTCGCTCGGCTTCCGTGATCTTTTTGGCAACCACTTTGTCATCCAGCCGCTTGGTCTGCGACTGGAGCGAGACCTCCATCTGCCGCAGCATCTTGAGCTCAGCCAGCAGCTTGTTCATGTTCCCCTTGCACCCCATGCACTCTCCTGCTTCCCCATCGGGGTTTGGCTTGCTGGCTTGCTTGAGTGAGTCGAGTAGCCCCTGCAAATCCTCCTCGATCTCAATTTCCAGCACGACGACTTCCTCGTTCCCGACCCCTGTTTTCAGGTTGTCACGAACCAACTCCATCTTACTGACGATGTCCTGCAGTGCCGTCGGGAAAGCGATACTGAAGTCCGTCAGTTCACACAGATCGATGCAGTCATTGGCCAACCGAATGATCTCTTCTTCCGAGTCCCCCAACCGCTTCATTGAGGCAACCGCCGGGGCCGAGCCTTCCATGATTCGCGGTTGGAGTTTCTCCGTCGTTTCACGAACTTGCTTCTGCATGACGATCATATTGGTCAGGTGTTCCATCACCTGTTTCCGGACCAGCCCTTCCAGTTCCTTCTTGAGTTGCTCCTCGGCTTGAGCCAGCCCCTTGTCGGCCTCCTTCAACTTCTTGACCGCTTCCTCTTGCTCGGGAGGAGCGGACTTCCCTTCCCCTTGACCAAGGCTGCTTCCGGCTTTACCCATCGACGAACTGGCTGAGGCCACCGCCGCCGCTGCACCGCCGGTCAGCCCGCCGAAGTTCTTGACGAGTTGCTCTAGGTCATCGGCTTGCCGCTGATTGCGCTTCTCGGACGGCTCCAAGTTTTTGAAATCACCGGGCTGGGCTTCCTTCTGGAGTTCATCCTGCGTCGACTTGAGTTGAGCCTTCTCCGCTTCTGTCAACTTCGCGAGTTGCTCGCGGGCTTCCTTCAACTTGCGCAGCTGTTCGAGCTTCAGTTGCAGCCCGATGTCAGCCGTCAGCAGAAGCTTCTTGAGCTCGTTGAGCTTCTCGATGATCTCCTTCTGCTGGTCGGTCGCTTGATCGAGTTTCAGTTCACTGAGCAAGTTGGCGGCTTCCCCCATCTGCTCGGCGATCAGGTGCTCGCGGGCCTTCTGCACTCCCATGATGAGACGGGCGGAATCATCGGGCTGCGACTCGCGGATCAGTTTTGCGAGTTCGTACATGCGTTCTTCGAGTTCGCGCATGTGAGCCTGGGCCTTGTCCTGATCAAACTTGATCTGGTCCTTGACCTCGACCGGCTTGGCTTTCTCTTGGGCGAAGCTCACGCTGGGTAGCAAGAGCGCCACCGCGAGGATGAGTTGCAACACACGTGACATAGGGAACTCCCGACAGGGTGATTGTTGTTGAGGCGTCATCCACTAGTCCTCTGGCGCCCCTCTCCCCCCGGGAGAGGGGCTGGGGGTGAGGGCCGATTGGCGAGAAACCTCCCGCTGGATCGCAACTGCCATGATGTCGTCACTTCTCATACTCTGGAAGTCATGACCTCCAAAGCCTCGCTGCTTCATTTGTCGAAGATCGAGTCGGTCTCTTTCTTCTTCTCGCCAGCGGCATCCTTCTTCAACTCTTCTGTGCGGTCTCGCACGCGGGTCTCCACCTTGATCACTTCGTCGACCTGATTGACAATGTCGATGAAGCTATCCCACTGGGACATATTCTTCAAGATTTTGTCAATGTCCGCCACTACTTTCTGTTGTGCGGCGAGAATTTCTTCGACACGCTCGCCGGGTGATGCGACCAACCCTTCCAGGTTCTTCCGCTGATCGGGCAGGTCGCTATCCACCAGAAACCGCAGCGGTTTCAGCACAATCTCCTCGATCAATTGGAGCGCCTCTTCCCCGCCCAGCTTGTTGAGTTCCATTTCCACCTTGGTCGCTTCTAGCCCTTGCGAGACTTGGCCGACCTCGCGGGCCACGACCTGATGCTGGCGGGCGATCGCCTTGGACTCTTCTGCAGTGACCGCGAATTTGAGCTTGGTCGCCATGTCATCCGCCTGATCGCGGGCCTTGCGAAGGCGAACTCGCAATTGCTGCTGCCGCAGGAGGATCTCCTTGAACAGCTCCTTATCCGACACGATCCGGAAGATCACGGGGGCAGAGGTCGTCGTCTGGGCTCCGAGGACGCAATCATCCGTGGCGGTCGCATGGACGATCAGAGTCCGCCCCGGTTCGAGCTTCATCGCCGACAATTCCAAGCGGTGTTCGACATCGATCGCCGGAAGGAGCTTCGCGGGTCGCGGCGAGGTCGAGCCATCGGCGGCGACTGGCGGATAGAGTGGCTCGATGCGTTTCGTGGGCGGGGCCAGGGATGGCGCGGATTCTACTGCCAGCTCCCTGTCCCCTTCCGGCTCCCCTCTCCCCCCGGGAGAGGGGTTGGGGGTGAGGGAGGGCGGTAATGACGACTCAGCCTCAGCGGGGGTGTCCGCAGGCTTTGCTTCCGTGGAATCCTCCGGTTTTGCGTCCCCCGGCATCTCCTTCGGAGCGGGATCCTTCGTCGGAGCAACCTTGGCCGTAAGAGTCGGAACCTCCAAGCTCATCGCCGCGCTGGCGATCCCGAAGTCATCGCGCACGCTGACTGCAAACGGGATCGTCGCCACCGGCGTCACGCGGAGCCGTACCCCGCTGTGCCGCACGCTGAGTCGCGGAGCCCGGTCGGGGAGTTCGCCGATGCTGATCGATTGCGGATGCGATTCGAGGCCCGACTCCTTCGAGACCAGCACGATTCGCAGTGACACCGCCTCGGTATGAACCCACTCAACCGCGTGGGCCAGCTTCGAACTCTTGCGAAATCCGGGAACCGTGGCCGAGGTTGTCTCGACCTTGACGGTGTCGCACTCGACGTTCGTCTCGAACTGAAGTGCAGCCTTAGTCTGCGGAGGCAAGCGAACTCCGCCATCGGTCGCTGCGAAGTCGTACTTCTTCGGCTCAGTATCGCGCGGCGAGGTCGCTACCAGTTGAATCTTCGTGATCTTGGGGCGATCGACCGGTTCGATCCGAAACGGTTCGGCCCGACCATCTCCGCCCCAGACCTCGATCTTGCTGAACTGCTGCTGCGGGACGAGTTGCAAACGGAAGTCGCCGTCAGCAAACTTCTCAAGCGTGAGTGTCTGCGTCTTCCCTTCCGTTGGACGTTGCCGCAGCCAGACGGTCTGCGTTGGAGATTCATCATCGGTGACGTTCGCCTGGACCGTGAAGACCTCCCCGCGCGGGACTTGCAGGACGCCATTCCGGACTCCCTCGATCACGATCCGCGTCGAACGCGGCCACGGACGGTCGGACCCCGCGAACCACCGCTCCGCCCACAGCTTGGCCGTACTCGGAAAGGCCAATGCAATCCCCGCCGGAAGCAGCAAAGCCCCGACCGCCACAGCAATCGCCGTCCACAGATGCTTTGAGTTGAGCGCCGAACGGAAGTCGATCTGATCGAGCGCTGCATGGCTCGCCCGCACCGCTTGCTCGCGCATTGCCGCCGATTCGCCGACCTGATCCGGGTTGGCGTCGACGAGTTGAATGACGCTCGCGACCTGCGAGGCGAGCGGTGGGCCAGCTCGCTTTTGGTCAAGGGCGGCTGCAATATCGATCGGTCCCAGCGGCAATCGCCACGGACGAATCACAAACCAAAACAGGAGCCCAGCCGCCGTTGAAAGGACCACACCCCAGTAGATCATGCGAGCTGTGAAGGAGAGATCGAGCCACCAGTCGAGGCCCAGGCTGAGGAGCAACAGGCCGATGGTGACGACCAGCATGCGGGCGACTCCCTCGGCGAGGAAGTGCCCGAGAAGTGCCCGGCGGACAACGGCCAGCCGTGACGCGACTTGCTCGCGCAAGGCGGTGAGGGAAACGTTTTGTTGTTGGGTTGGTGCCATGATTCGTGCTCAAGTCTCAAGACCGCGCTAGCGCATCTCCTCGTAGAGCTTCTGTGTTTCCTTCCAACGTTCGGTGACTCTCAACTCATGGGCCCAATATTCCATGTAGTCCAAGTCGAGTTGTCCTTGGGCCAACAAGATATCCTGGATGTCGCCGATGTCGCGGGGCCGACCGGCGATTAGCTTCAGGAGTATGAGATCCTCCGGAGAGACGATCCATGCGTCAATCCCTTCCACGCTGACCTTCTGATGCCGGGCCAGTAGACTCTCCTGAAAGGCGGATTCCTCCAGGAAAAGGTCCACATCGATGGACTGACCGTGACCCCACTGCCGAATTCGTATCAAGGGCATTCCTGCCACTTGGTCGACCCAGCCAGCATCATGGACCTCCGGAACGGAGAACCCTCGTTCTTCCACGGCACGATAGAACTCCGCTAACCGAGATCGTGGGATTGACACGGTGAAATCGAGATCGTGGGTCGGCCTTGGAATCCCATGAACAGCGACAGCCATTCCTCCAATCAAGGCGTAATTGATTTGCCATTGATCGAACAGACGAATCAACTCCGCAAGGGGTTTCAGAAGGTAGTCACGATCATCGGTCACTGTTCTTCCTTCTTCTTGAGTCGAGCGAACGCCTCCAGGTAACGTCGGTTCCGGTCATCGTTCTGTTGGCGAATGATCTTAAGACGTTTGGCAATCACCTCCGGAGGAGCCGACCAGAAACGCACGCCATTCTCACGCATCAGTTGGATCGTGATCGCCATTTTCTCGTCGAGAGACATTTGGCGATATCGCTCGAGTGTTTCTGGATGCAGCATGATGAGACTCTTTCACACGGCAGACTCACGTCTGCCACTCGCTGAACAGACATCCCTGCCTGCGCTTCTGGAAACCATGATCCTACTCGCTTCTCAGATCAACCGCACTCGCTTCCTGACCACCCACTCGATCACCAGCAACACGAACAGCCCGACCCAGAGGATCGGGGCGTCCCAGATTTCCTGGCGGTCCTCGAGAACTCGCGTCACTTCGCCGATCGTGAAGCTGGCTGGAATTTGGCTCACTTGAGTCGCATCCAGGACGCGACCGCCAGTTGATGTGGCCAGTGGTTCCATCCTTGCTCGGTCGATGCCGGGGTTCTCGTACTCGGCGTTCGGCATTCGCACATCGATCGACAGCGTCGAGGCCCGCGCCACGTTGCCCGCAGTCTCATCCCCCATCCAGACCCGGACCAGATACTGTCCCGGATCGGTGGCGGGGAAGTTGATCGCGAACTCTCCCGGTCCGCCGGTGGGGGACAAGGTCACCGACTCCGGGTCAGCGTCACCATGTTCGATCTCGCCGTGTAGGGCACTCAGCCCCGGCTCCATCTCCGCCGGGTCGAGGAACCGGGCGATGACCTTCACTTGGCTCCCGGGGACATAGCTCGATTGTGGAGTGGACAAGCGAAACGGATAAGCACCTCCCAGTTGCTTGCTGCGACCCGCCCGGTCGACGACCCGCGCCCAAAAGCCATCGAACGTCTGCTCGCTCAGATACCGCCAGCGATAGGTACTGTCGAACGACACAAACAAGACCCGCCCCGGTCCGACGAGTTGGGTCGCCATGAGGACATCGGGACCGTACTCGTTCTTCATCCGCGGATCACCGTGGACCGCCAGGACGGTGGCTCCCGGTTTGGCCTTCGTCACTGGGAAGTGCCAGAACATTCCCGGCAGGCTCTCAATGATCTTCTGATTCTCTTCCCGTGTCTCGGCAAAGGTGTAGATCGGATCGGTCAGACCCGACTCGGTGATCTGGAACCGCCACGGCTCGCGAGCGCTGAGCTTGACCTCGACCTCGGACCGGAAGAGTCCCGGTTCGCGGACCACCGGTAACAGGTTGAGCCAGGCCATCGCCGGGTCGTTCGCCTTGTCGAAGGAGTTGGCGGTGTGGATCTCCCCCGCCACATAGGCCAAGCCGCCACCGGCCTTCGAGACAAAGTTCGTCAGCATCTCCGGAAAGTTCGGTGGCCACGCACTTGGGTCGGGGTCGTACAACATGACACAGTCGTAATCATCGAGTTCTTGCTGCGTGATCGGCAACCGGCGAATCGGCACATCGCCGAGATGTTCGTAATCGTCATCCGCGTTCATCAACCAACTCGACAGTTCAATCTTCCGGTCGCGGTAGAAGGCGTTCTTCAGAAACTGCACCTCCGGAAACGCGGACCCCGCGATCAACAGCACGTGCAACCGGTCGCGGACGATCCGCACTTCGGCATGGCCGCGATTGTCATCGGTCGAGAGCTCCGGCCCGGCGTCTTCGACCGTGGCGCGGAATTCGAGCTTGGTCGGCTGTTCCTCGGTGAAGTTGAAGTCGACGGTCTGAAGGGCTCCATCGAGGCCGAGGATCACATCGGTCCGCCCGACCTCTTCCCACGGGCCGCCGTTCTTGCGACGCTCGAGCATCACGCGAGCAGCTTGATCTTGAAGGCCGCGCGATTGCAGATGGACGGTCAATCGATTGGTGTCGCGAACGAGACCGACCGGGTTGGTTTCGACATCGGTGATCGAAACGTTTCGTGGGCCTTCGGGTGTGCCGAGGATCAAGGAGGTCACCGGCACTGACTTCTCGGCCAGCTCTGGTGCCACCGCTTCTGGCGGCTCGCCCGAGGTCGAGCGCCCATCGGTGATCATCAGCACCCCGGCCAGCGGCATCCCGTTGTAGGCCAGTTGAGCCTGCCGCAGAGCGGACCCGATCGCCGTCGATTGACCCGAGGCCACGATCGTTGTCTGCGAAGCGAAATCCGGAGCCTCATCACGCAGACGGTCGGAAAAGGTATGCACGTGAACCACTCGCTGACCATCCAGCGACAAGGTCTTCAACATCTCCGGCGAGAGCACGGTCCGGGCCAAATCGAGCCGCGTCTTCTCGCGCAGCCCCGGCACTCCGCCCGCGATTCCGAGCGTGTTCGCCACCTGCGCCCCGAGTACCTCATCCTTCCAAGCATCGCGCAGCTCCATCGACGGACTATTGTCGACGAGGACCAGTAAGTGCGATGGCAGCTTCTCGTCCTTGCTCAGGACTAGCACCGGCTCCAACAACATCGCCACCGCGATCAGCAGCAACAGCGTTCGCGTTGCAAACAGAAACCACCGCGCCAGACGACTCGTCTGCCGGGCATCCCAGCGATAGACCACCGCCAACCCGCCCGTGAAGACCGCCAGCACGGTCAACAGCAACAGCATCCGATCGCCGGTCGGTAGCGAGATCCAATCCAATGACCAACGCCCCCCCTCGGTCCACGAGGAGCGGTCCAGGCCGAACAGGATGTCCCACAGACGTTTCATCTCAACTCCGGCTTCCCCGTAGGACGGGCATTCCTGCCCGTCCCCATGCGCTCACGAACCTCACGAACAACCAGCCCGATCGATCGGAGGATCAATCGACCATTTCTCTCCCGCTCCACTTGCGGCCTCGTCGCAGCAACCCGGTCTCCGAACCGGGACGGGCAGGAATGCCCATCCTATATCCACATCCTCCGTAGGATGGGCAATCCTGCCCGTCCCCGTGCGCTGACGAATCTCACGAACAACCCAGCGTGATCGATCGGAAGATCAATCGACCACTTCTCTCCCGCTCCACTTGCGGCCTCGTCGCAGCAACCCGGTCTCCGAACCGGGACGGGCAGGAATGCCCATCCTACTTGTCACCGTCTTCGATCGATCCAGGCTGCCAGCAGCGTCTCCACGATCAGCAGCCCCAGCAGCACGCGGACCACGTACCGCCACAACTCAGCCCCCGCTGCGGAGATCTCCAGTGCCTCGCCGGAGACGTGGATGATCTTGGGGACGAGTTTTCCGAGCAGTCCTTGGAAGGCCTCATCCGTCAGTTTGACTTGGCGGCTATCGCGATGGTCGGGGCTGACGGCGAACTCGCGTTTGACGGGTTCGCCGGTGGGGCCTTTCCAGCTCGCGCGGTAGATGCCAGCCCGGAACGTTTCCGGTGAGTCGAGCATGGGGTTGGTCGTGGAGCGGTCGAGAGGAGTCACACTCGCTTCCGCCTGGCCGGGGCGAGTCAGGTCGACCACCGCGGGGGCAGTCGCCTTGTCGAAGGGGAATCGTAACGACTGGCCCGCAGTCAGGTTTTCCCAGCGCGTGACTTGCGTGGCGACCGATTCACACGAGGTCAAGGTCGCGAGGACGAACGGCCAGTCTTCCTGCCAGTTGATCCACGCCTTGTCCGCCGTGACAGTCCAGAGGAGGACGCGGCCTTCGCCGTACTTTTTCTCGATCAGGGCGGGGGACTGGTTCGTGTCACTCCACCGCGCGAGGACGCGGACCTTCGGATCATCATCCGAGGCGACAACCCCTTGGATTCGCCGCGGCCGGATGCGCGAGAGAACCTCGGGGGCTGCTTGAGCAAACTTTGTCACGGGGGAGTCGCTGGCGGTCTCCATCACGAGCCCTTTCACCTCGACATCGCGCGGGTCTTCCAACTTGGCCGGGAGCAACCCATCCCCGTTCTTGTAGAGCAGATTGTTGTAACTCGCGATATCGATCTGATCGCCGGAATAAATGATCAGCCCCATCCCGGCCTGGACCATCTGCTCCAAGTCTTTGACCCGCTCCAGTGGAAGCGTCGTCACGTTGGCCAACACGACCGCATCGGGGCTGGCGAGTGGCTCGCGGAGCCATTCGGAGTCTTCCACCTGCGTTACGTTCCACGGGGCGTTGCCAGCGGTCATGGCGAGACCAAGGAAGTACGTTTCATCCTCGGACGCCTCGACCCCCGGATCACCATTCACGAGTTCGAGATCGACCGCTCTCCGCACATCGACCATCAGATGCCGCGTGTTGTCGGCGTTGATCGCATCGCCGGGGATCGAGAATGTGAGTTGATGTTGTCCGGGCGTTTCAAAGGTGACTTGCAGCGGCAATTCGGCGGTCATATTCGAGGCGACCTCGGGCAGCGGGATCGCCTGTTCAATCCCGTCGACCTTGTACGTCGCCACTTGCTCGGGGAGCGCTTCGGCCCCATCGTTCCGAATCTTCACCAGGAACTCAGCGGGGGAGTCGACCATCACCACCGGTTCGATCCGTTCGAGCGATTCGAGAACGCGGTTCCCCGTCGGCTCCGCTCCCGTATCGAAGACGCGGAGCGTGACTTCCGCAGTGGCCCAGCGGTCGCAGACTTCGGAGACCTCCGAAGTCCAACCCGCTTCCCACATGTCAGTGACAACGATCACTTCCTTCATCGGGAAGACCGCGGACTTCAAGTGCTGGTCGACCGCCCCCAGCGTCGAGGCCCACGCACTCCCGGCATCAACCGGTTCGAGGCGCTCCATTCGCCCCAGCAGATCGGCCAGGGCGGACTCGTCGAGTTGCGATTGCTTGACGATCGGTGCATTGGGGTGAGAGGTCGTGATGACCGTCACGCTGTCCTGCGGCCCGATCTGGCGAAGGATCTCGGTGGCTGTGCGGCGGGCGCGGTCAAAGGTCGTCAACGTGGCGGGCTTGTGTCCCATGCTCAGCGAATCGTCCAGCACGATGACCCGGCTGGCCCGTCCGGTGAGCCGCAACATCCCGGCGAGGTTCGTCCCCTTCCCGACGGGCCGGGCCACGGCGAAGACGAGCAGCATCACCGCCAGCGTCCGTAGAGCCAGCAAGATCCACTGCTCAATCTGCAGCCGCTTCTTGTTGGTCTTTAGCGTTAGCTTGAGGTACTTCATCGGCGCCCAGTCGACCCGAATGAACCGCTTGCGGTTCAGCAGGTGAATGATGATCGGTGCGCTGGCGAGCAGCAGACCGAACAACAGACTGGGGAGGAGGAAGGACATGCGGAGAGGGCCTAGGGGCGATGGCTTAGGGCCTAGGGCCAGAGGGTGAGGATGGGGTGGGTACTGACAACTGATGACTGAAAACTGACAACTCTCCCTGTTAGTGCCGTAGGGTGGGACAAGCTCGCTTTGGAGCGCAGGCCCACCAAGGATGATGTGTGTCCCCAGAATGGTGGGCCTGCGCCCAAAGCGGCTGGTCCCACCCTACAGAATCTATATTCTCTACGCACTGGGAGTCTCCCCTCCCTCTTCCGCGCGCCCCATGCCGGACATCCGGCCCCGGTGCCGCGTGGGGCCGGAGAGTTGTCGGGCATGCAAGAAGTGGCTCAGCTTCACACCGAGGTTCTCCTCTGTCAGCACTTGCAAGTAGTCGATCCCGGCGTACTGGCAGCGCGTGCGGACCTCGCCGATGAACGACTCCATCGCGGCTTGATACGCCTCGCGGAAGGCCCACGGCTCGGCGAAGATCTCTTCGCTCCCCTCAATGTCGCGGAAGATCACCGAGTCCTTGAACGGCATCTCGATCTCTTCCCGGTGCAGCACATGCAGAATCAGAATCTCATGTCCCGAATACTGCAGCTTCCCCATCGCGTCATAAAGCGTATCGAGCGGCGTCAACAGGTCGGACAGAATCACCACCATCCCCCGGCGGGGATACTTGTCGGCCAGCATCTTCACGACTGCGCCCAGGTCGGTCTCACCGACACACTTCGTCTTCGTCAGCATGTCGTCGAATCGAATGAGCTGCGACGAGGCACTCGACTGCGGCAGTTCGGCGGAGAGCTTCGTACTGATCGTGGCCAGCCCCACGGAGTCGCGTTGCTTGATCAGAGCCCCGGCCATCCCGCAGGCGATCGTTGACGCGATATCGAACTTGCTTTTCGGCTGTCCGTACAGCATTGAGGCACTGGCATCGACGACAAAGAACGCTCGCAGATTCGACTCTTCTTCGTAGCGCTTGATGTAGAACCGATCGCTGCGACCGAAGACCTTCCAGTCGATGTTCTTCAGGTCATCTCCCGGCGTGTACGACCGGTAGTCGGCGAACTCCGGCGACAGTCCATGCAGCGGAGACCGGTGCAGCCCCGAGATCGACCCTTCCATCGGCTGACGGGCTTTGACGCCAATCGCCGTAAGGCGGGAGAGCAGAGGTGGGTCGATGTAGGACATGGGGAGGGGGCAAGTGACAAGGGGGGGGAGTCAGAGTGCTTACTTGGCACTTGACACTTGATACTTGTCACTTCACTTCAGTGCTCTCTGCACCTGTGCATCCGTCGCCGCGGCTCCTCCGTGCAGGGGGATCGAGTCGATCAGCTTGCGGATTACCGTGTCGGGTGATTGCCCTTCGGCCTCGGCGTTGTAACTCAGCACGATACGGTGACGAAGCACCGGGACGGCGGCGGCCTTGAGGTCTTCGACGGTGACCTCGGGGCGACCGTAGAGGGCTGCGCGAGCTTTGGCAGCCAGGATCATCGACTGACCCCCGCGCGGGCCAACACCCCACAGCACCCAGTTGCGAATGAAGTCCGGCGAGTCGGGATCATCCTTCCGCGTGGCTCGGACAATGTTCATCGTGTAGTCGACCAGCAGATCACTGATCGGCACGCGGCGAATCAAGGCTTGCAACTCCAGCACTTCTTCCCCATTGAGGACCGGCGTCGGGTCACTTGGCGGAGCCCCGGTCATGGCGCGGTAAATCTTGCGTTCCTCATCCCGGGTGGGGTAGCCGACGATGACCTTCATAATGAAGCGGTCGAGCTGGGCTTCGGGGAGCGGGTAGGTGCCTTCCTGCTCGATGGGGTTCTGCGTGGCCAGAACGAAGAATGGTGATGGCAGTTTGTAGTGGTGATTGCCCGCCGAGACTTGGCGTTCCTGCATCCCTTGCAGCAGGGCAGCCTGCGTCTTGGGCGGCGTGCGGTTGATTTCATCGGCGAGGAGGATGTTCGCGAAGATCGGTCCGTGGACGAACTTAAATTCGCGCGTCCCCGACTGCCGGTCTTCGTGCAGGACTTCCGTCCCGGTGATGTCGGCGGGCATCAGGTCGGGCGTGAATTGAATCCGTCCGAAGTTCAGTGACAGACTCCGCGCCACAGTCTGCACGAGCAGCGTCTTGGCCAACCCTGGCACCCCCTCCAGAATGCAGTGGCCGCCCGCGAAGATCGCGATGAGCAATTGCTCGACAACCTCTTCCTGGCCGATCACGACCATTCGGATCTGTTCGCGGATGCGTTCCTGGGCGCTCTGGAGTTTCGCCAAGGCAGCCAGGTCTGGAGGGGTTTCGTGGGTCATCGGGGAGGTCTCAGGTGTCAGTCAGTCAGTCATCATCAGAGGAAGATTCACCACGGAGGCACAGAGGCACGGGGTTGGAGTCCAGGCTTTAGCCTGTCCGGAACAGCCTAAAGGCTGGACTCCAACCTTGAACCGGACATTAGCGATTTCCTGACGGATGCTCTCTGGCCTCTGTTTGTTCTCTCGGTGCCTCTGTGTCTCCGTGGTGGAATCTCTTCTCGGTTCGGACGGGCCAAGGGGCCCGTCCTACTTCTTCCCTACCGTTGGTAGATCGGCAGGTACTTGTACGGCAGTTGCAGCAGCGTACACGCGAGGGCTGTCCCGAAGACTGGGCCGACCTCGCCGGTCCAGGAGCCGTCTCCCGACTGCTGCTTGATCAGGTTGTCGCGGGCCTTCGGGAAGTAGGCATCCCATCGCTCATCCCCCGCCTGGTAGAACGCCTGCGACGCGTACAGGTGGAGGTAGAAGTAATGCCCGCTGCGGAACTCGTTGTTCGACGACTTGAACTGGTCGAGAACGTACTTCATGCACGACTCGGCGAGCGGTGATTCGTACTCTCCTGCCGAGTACAAGCAGCAAATCGCCGCAGCGGTGATCGGAAGCCGTGTCCCGCCGCCCGAGCCGTAGGAGTAGCAGATGCCCCCCTCGGGGGTCTTGCAGAGTTCGAGGTAGCGAATCGCTTGTTCGGTGGTCGCTTTGGGAACTGTGAACCCCGCGTTGTGAGCAGCGCGGAGTCCCTGCATCTGCGTGACGGTGACGCTCCCCTCATCGCCGCCGCCGGGGTAGTAGGTCCATCCGCCGAGGTTGCTCTGCCCCTTCGCGGTGAGCTGGATGCCGTTCTTGATCACGGTCTCCATCTTCTTGCGAATCTCGGGGCGGGTCTCCATGCCATACGCACTGGCCAGGAACATCAACCCGAAGCCGTGTCCGTACATCGGGTGGCCTTGCTCTTCGCCTTCGGCGATGAGTCCGGACGGCTGGGCGCGGCTGACGATATAGGAGGTCGCCTTGCGGACCGAGTCGGCATAGGCCCCGCGCGTCGACGTACTGCCGTTGGCCAGAAAGGCCATCCCGGCAAGAGCTGCCATCGCCACCGGATAAGTATCCGCATCGGGCAACCCATGCCAGCTCCCATCCGATGCTTGGACCTTGGCCAGATAGCCGAGCCCCTTCTTGACGGCGACAACGGTCTCTTTGGTGATGTGCTTCGGGAGAATATCTTCACCGAATAGACGCTGTCCCATTCCGGTCAATACGGCAGCCGACAACCCCGCGAGCAGGCGGCGGCGACTCATTGGGTGGGGCTGAGGCATAGGGGGTTCGGTCCGGTCTACACATTCAAAAATGTCGGCAAGTCCGACAGCTCACTGAAGCTACGGGGCGACCTCGAACTCGACATCGATCGATGCCGAGACAGTGATCTCCTGCAAACTCGATGATGTAAAGAGTTCCGCTTCCTTTCCGGAGTCGGGAGTCATGATTCCGTAGATGTTGACTTGCTGCGCCTGGATCGTTGGGGAGGCGGGGACTTCGTTAATGGCTCGCACTTTGCCAAGTTTCACACCGGCCAGCTTCGCCAGTCGCTCCCCTTGGCGTTGGGCATTCTTCATGGCATCCTCGAAAGCCTTCTGCCGAGCCCCTTCGACATCCGACAGCCGAAACCGGGCCATTGAAGAACCGGGCATTTCGTAGCTGCCCGTGTAAGGGTTGTAGGTTTGGGTCGCACCGCTATTGGCCCCCAGGGTGATTCCCGCATCTTTCCCGGCATCGACGATCTTCACGAGAGTCTCGATGATCTGCTCATTCGTCAGCTTGTCGATTCCATCAATCCGAATCGCCAGTGGTTCGGACACATTCAACGGGCGTGAGGACGATGCGGCTGCGGGCATGCCCCGCCGCATGGCCATTTGAGACGCTTGATCCGCGACAGAGGTGATTTCGATCCGTCCGGCTTCAACTTTGAGTTGGGGGATCTGAAGGGCTTCGATCCCTTCAATGGCCCGCTGGCGATTGCTGCGATACTTCGTAATCGCATCACCCGCCAGCTCCGCATTCCCGCTGACCTGACCCACCAGTTCCAGAACATCGGGCCGCAGCTTAACGCTCCCCGTCGCTTTCACGGCGACACCGGTGCGGCCTTGCGCCCGACCGTCCGGGGCACTGGCTGTGATTGTCAAAACCACAAGGAGCAAACGAGTCCATTGCAACATGGGAGTGGATTCCAGGGTGTTGAGCTGTCTCGATCGAATCGGAAGTCAAAGTGCAAAAGGAGTGCCACGGAGTCTTGCCGCAGGCATCAGGGAACCGCCGGAGCGGGCGGGGTGGCCAGCCGATAGCCAGTCACGGAGTGATCCGAGACCGTGACGAGGTGATCACCGACCACCTGCATCGAGATCCCTTCGACATCGGTCTTATCTGTCCGCACGATGCGCAAGACGCGACCATCCGCTTTCTGGATCTCAAACAGCCCGCGACGAGTCGCCACGAACAATGTCTTGGCCCCCAATGCCACACTGAGTCCGCCGCCAGTAATCGGGAGCTTCACCGACCACGCCAGCTTACCATCAATCCGGCTGTGGGCAGAGAGTTCAGAGTTCATCAGATAAACGAACTGCTCATCCGCTTCGACGATCATCGCGGAAGCCGTCGCGGGGCGTTTCCAGATCACATTTTGCGTTTGAATGTCGACGCAGAAGAGTTCGGTGCGACCGACCTCCTTGAAGAGCAACAGTCCATTCCGAACGAGCATCCGTCCCTTGGTATGGAGTTGCTTCTCTTCCGAGACGCTGCCGTCGTTGTAGTAGTATTGTTCCTGAGTCGAAGTCACGACTTGTTCGTAGAGTTGGAACTGGCCTTCTACTTTTTTCTCGGCAGGCGAGATCTGCAGAATCGAACCGGAGTTGGTCATCAGGCAAATCTGGCGACCAATCTCACCAAACTCGGGGGCTGGGATAATCTGTCCGCCGGAATAAGGATTCGGTTTCCCCGACATCGTTCCCAGCGGCATCGTCCACTCGGCGTTGCCCGTCGTGAGGTTCAAGAAGTTGAGCGTCATGTTCGCTTGTTGCTGCTGATGCGAAACGATCAGCCCACCGCCACTCCACGGGTAGACGCGACCGACATAGCTCAACTGCCCGTTCTGATCCCCGCCGCTGGCCCACCCCTTCGTCCCCGTCTTCACATTCCAGGTCGACAGCATGACAGCAGGCTGCCAATAGTTCAGTCGATCAAGCGGGACGCCGGTCGTGAAGAGCTGTTCCCCGATCACCTGAATATCGTAACGAGCCAAGTCGACGCGGCCCTGCTGCATCTCGGCGAAGTGCGGGTGGACCTTTTCAAAGGAATCGGTCCGCCACAAGAGTTTGCCGGTCTTCACCTCGACCGAGAAGATGATGCCCAGCCAGTTGACGAAGATCCGCTCCCCATCCTGGGCGTGATTCGGAACCATCGTCTCGAACCCGGAGCGGTAGTAATTGTTCTGAGCGACCGCAGCCTGGAGAGCGGCCCGCCCCTTGGGAGTCAGGAAGGCCACCTCCCATGATTTCTTGAGGGCCTCGTTTGGCAGCTTCAGTTCAATCTCTTTCGAGCCAGACACGTTTGAGCCACTGCCCGCAGAGGCACCGAGCAATCCCGTCACGTATTCGAGAGCGACGACTTCCCGGCCCCCGACCTTGATCTTGGCGTCGGGATATCGTTGGCGAAGCTGGGCGAGAATTCCCTGCGCTTCGATCGTTCGACCGGCCCCCACATAAGCTGCCGCACTCTTCGCCAGAAGCAGGGGGATCGGAAGGTTCGTGTCGGCATGGAAATCGACGATCGACTTCCAGCGACCAGCCGCCTCGACGAACTGTCCCTTTTCAAAGGCGACCTCGCCCAGTTGATTGGCTACGTCGTCCCCATATGAGGTGATAAAATACTGGTCATACAGGATCTCAGCCGTCTTTGTCGCCTGCGGAACGTTGGCCTTGAGTTCGTTCTGAAGCTGGCCGTAGAGCTGTTTCGCCTTCGGTTCGTAGAAGAGTCGAAACGCCTGCCGCCCTTCGGCGTTGACATCGACCAGCATCCGCCAGAGCTTGACGCGGGCCGGGACCATGAAGCCGTTGCCCATGGAGAGCATACCGACCCGCTTCTCCTGGGGCAGGTTCTCCAGAACGCGAAACGCCTTCTGCCAGTCGCCGCGTTCGCCGTGCCGCTCGAAATCGGTGACCGCATTCTGGACCGCCTCATCGACAGTCAACAGACCGGCTGGCGGCTGGGCACCGTCCATCACGGGCTGGCCATTGACGATTCGCATGATCTGGGCATGGGCGGAAGTTGATGCCAAAACCAGACATACGACCACCATCGCCAAGCGATGAGTCCGCTGAATTGCTGGAGATCCCTTCAACGCAGGCCTCCCGAAAGTGATCTTTGCCTGATGGCGACTGGTCCACGCAGAGTGGACGTAGAATACGTCGCCGTCGATGACAGAAATCCGGCGATAAATCGCAGATTTCCCAAAATGATTCTGCCAACCGAGGCGTCCGCTGACAACCCTGACCGCAGAAATGGGAGCATCACAACAAATGGCCAGCTTGCGAATCGGTCCAACTTCAGGCCAGTCACGGCTCACCACAGTTGGCCACTGTGTCACCTTGCAAAAGGAAATCCGAAGCCACAGCGCTGCCACGGACCGCAACCCAAACGCAGCGGGGGACCGAGTCCCCACTGATTCAGTGACGGGGAGTGGGCCGCCAGAAACTCAAAAAACGCAAAAGAAGAGTGAGCCTCTGTCTTGCGTTTTTTGCGGCCCCATTCTGCGACCAACTCCATGGAAGGTCTCGATGGCCTGCACTACGTGCGTTTACGCGAGGTGAGGTGCTGTCGGTTTGACGGACAGTCCAACCGACAGCACCTCAAGGAGGCATGTCTGTCGATATTCATGGTGACAAACTGGCCAGCCGTGAAGCACCACAGCGACTTGTTAGCGACTTGCAGTAGCCTGTAACATGACCAATCAAGTTCCATCCGCCCTGCATGGAACATCCGCTCCCGTAGCTCAGCTGGATAGAGCGCTGGTTTCCTAAACCGGAGGTCGTGGGTTCGAATCCCGCCGGGGGTATTTGTCAGTCGCCACCTCATCCCCGGCCCATCTCACGAGCGAGAGGGGGGCCGGAGTGTGCTGTCTAAAAGCTGACCGCTGAAGGCTCAGGGAAAGAACTGAAAACTAATTCCAAAACTGCCTAAGTCCCGACCGGTTGCAATGGGCATTTCGAGGCCACAAAGGTCTCCACTCGCCCGTCTTCTTCGAACATGACGGTTACCGTTCTGCGCGAAGCG
>JAYSVZ010000336.1:0-1908 GCA_043718305.1 Planctomycetota bacterium
TCGATGCGGAGGTGCATCGCGTCGCCGTTCTTCACGCCGTAGAAGGCCATCTCGGTGGGGCTCATGTGGACGTGACGCATCGCGCGGATCACGCCTTGGCTCAGCTCCAGGCTCCCCGCCGGGCCGACGAGGAGGGCGGCTGCGGAGCCTTTGACATCGCCGCTGATCCGCACGGGGATGTCGAGGCCCAGCGAGATGGAGTCCGTGAAGGCGAGTTCAACTTGCGTGTCACCCCGACACGGGCCGAGGACGCGAACATCGGGCAGCATCCGGCGACGCGGGCCGACGATGGCGACAGTCTCTTCGGCAGCGAAGTAGCCCTCTTGGTAGAGCCACTTTTTGACCTTGAGCTGATACCCCTTGCCGAAGAGCACTTCGACGTGCTCCTGGGTCAAGTGGCAATGTCGGGCCGAGATGTTCACGACGAGCGGATGCGGCTTGGTGGCCGGAGCCGCTGGGCTGCCGGTCATCTGCCGAGTCAGAACATCGCGGACGATGCGTTCGACATCTGTGCGGGTGGTCATGGAAGTTGTCAGTGGGGAAGTTTTCAGTCATCAGTCATCAGTGGGGAGGAGGAGGTTTTCAGTAGTCAGTCATCGGTTGCCAGCAGGGAAGGCTTGCGGCCTCTGGCTGAAAACTGACGACTGAAAACTGACAACTTCCCTCACTCCGCAATCACGACTTCGATCCCGTGCTTCTCGGCGATGGCTCGCCACTCGTCGCTCAGCCCGCTGTCGACCACCAGCTTATGCACCCGGTTGAGAGGGCACAGGTGGACCAGTTCCGAGTGGCCGAACTTGCTGCTGTCGGTGGCCAGGATCACCTCGTCGGCGGCGTCGAGCATCTGCTTCTGGGTTTCGACCAAGAGCGAGTTCTGGTTGAACAGACCCGCTTCGGTGATCCCTCCGACGCTGAAGATCAGCCGCCGCACCTTCAGTTTGGCTAGGGCATCGACCGTCAGCGGTCCCAGGACCACCCCCGTTCGTGGGTACAAGTACCCCCCCAGCACCACCAACTCGATCCCCGGCACCGACATCAAGTGATTGATGATCGGCATCGAGTTCGTGACGACCTGCACCCCCTTGCCCGCGAGGTGCCGCGCCACATGGAGGGTCGTCGTCCCTCCGTCGAGAAGAATCGTCTCGCCGGGCTGGATCAGCTCGGCCACCTTCTTCCCGACCCGTTGTTTCTCGCTCAGGGCCTGATTCTCGCGCTCGTCAAAGGCAGGCAATCCTTCACCAACCCCCGCAGCTCCCCCCCGAGTCCGGCGAATCTGACCGGTCCGGTCAAGATACTCCAAATCCCGCCGCACCGTGCTTTCACTGACTCCGACCGACTCCGCGATCTCCTGAAGGCTGACAAAACCCTTGGTTTCGACGAATTCTCGAATGCTGCCGCGTCGTTGATCCAGCAACATCTGAGGCTTCTCCATCCACCGAGTCCCGCCATCTCACCCAAATTCTGTCACACCGGTGACGGAAATCAAGTGATTAAGTCACAATCTTCCAGAAGTTGTCAGAATCAGTTGCCCCGTGGGATCGGCTTCCAGCCTGTCATCTCCGAAGCACGACAGGCTGGAAGCCTATCCCACGAGTCCAGACCGGTGGCGCGCCACCGAATCTCCAGTGTCAACTTGATCGGCCAGAATCCGCCCCATGTTCGCCCTCACCCCGGCAGCAGCTAGCGATTGCGCCGACCGAGGAGCGGGAAGCGAACTCCACAGACCGGGAGGATTGCAATGCCAGGGTGGGGTGGGAGAGATTTGCGGCTTAGTTGGGTTTCATTCGCTACTAATCGTATGTGCATCTCAAACGTCGGTGAATTCAGAATCGGACCGGTCTTTGATCCCAACGGGGTCTCGTCTCGTAGCCCAGGGTCGGCTGCGCAGCGGCAGACCCTGGGTCAGTC
>JAYSVZ010000337.1:0-5448 GCA_043718305.1 Planctomycetota bacterium
CATGACCTCGTCCATAATGAACACCGTCCCGTGCTTGGTGCATAGGTCACGCACCGCTTCGAGGAACCCCGGCTCGGGCAGGACCACTCCCATATTGCCGACGACCGGCTCCAGGATGATGGCGGCGATTTCTGGGCCGCGCTGGGCGAACGCCGCCTCCAACGCGGGCACATCGTTGTAGTGCAGCACCAGAGTATCCGCCGCACAGCCCGGCGTGACGCCGGGGCTGTTCGGGACGCCGAGGGTCAGCGCGGCGCTGCCAGCGGCGACGAGCAAACTATCGACATGCCCGTGATAGCAGCCCGCGAACTTGATGATCACGTTCCGCTTCGAAAAGCCCCGGGCGAGGCGAATGGCGCTCATCGTCGCTTCGGTGCCAGAGCTGACCATCCGCACCTTTTCGATCGACGGGACCGCCTCGCATACGAGTTCGGCCAGCTCGGTTTCGGCAATCGTCGGAGCGCCGAAGCTGGTCCCCTTCTGGAGGGCTGATTCAATCGCCGCGATCACCGCCGGGTGCCGATGACCGAGGATGTGCGGCCCCCACGACCCGACGAAGTCAATCAGCCGGTTGCCATCGATGTCGAACAGATACTGCCCGTCCCCGCGATCGATCAGCGACGGGTGCCCACCGACCCCACCAAACGCCCGCGCGGGGCTGTTGACCCCGCCGGGGATGGTCTTCTGGGCACGGGCGAATTCGGCTTGGCTGCGGATGCGTGGCATGGGTTGGATGTAGGGAGGGGTGTTGGAGTCCAGGCTTTAGCCTGCTCCGATGAGCGTAAGGCAGCCTGAAGGCTGGACTCCAACCTGAAAACGAAGCCGGACGGGCCAATGGGCCCGCCCTACGTTGGATGTCTCCGAGGGCTGACGCCAGCTTACCCGACGTGTGGCTTCATCGACAGAGAACGGCGTTGTCGCTGGCCCGTTCAGACCAGTACAGCCCCCCGACCACGCCTCAACGAGACCTCACCCAACCACCCACTCGCCCTTCGAACCCACCTCCCCAAAGTCCCAAACCGCTCCCCACCCCTGGAAAATCTGACAAGGTGTACCCCGGCCCAACTTCTGTCGGGCGCGTCTGGAAAGACCGTCTCGCTGGGAACATATTTCTGACCGCTCGCATTTACACCTTCGGCTCGGCGGGCTTGTCAGGCTCGGGCTTGGGGTCTGCGGGAAACTCTCCATCGGCTTCTGGACGGCGTGGGCGTTGGCCTTCACCGGGACGGCCGCCTCCTTCGGGGCGTCGTCCCCCAGGACCACCGGGACCGCGTCCGCCGAAGCGACGTTCGGCTGCGGAACGCATCTCTTCGCGATCGAGCTTCCCATCCTTGTTGGCGTCGGTTTCGTCGAAGTTCCCCTTCAAGAACTCGGGGGCCTCGTCTTTGGAGATTCCACCGTCGCCGTTTTGATCGAGACGCTTCCACATCTCTTCCGGATTGAAGCCAGGTCTGCCGGGGCCACCGGGTCCGCCAGCACCTGGTCGAGGTCCATCCCCTTCTGGGCGCGGGCCGCCTGGTTGATCTCCGAGTCGACCGGGGCCAGGGCCTTCGCCGCGCGGGCCAGGCTGATCTCTGCCTGGCATCCGCTCCCCGTCTGGTCCGCCGCTGCCGCCGGGGCTACGACCATTCGGCCCCATGAACGGTGCGGGGCCCATCAGTTCCATGGGGTCGACATGCCCATCACGGTTGCGATCGAGGTCGGCAAAGTACGTCGCTGCTTGGGAGAACTCTTCTCGGCTCAGACGACCATCATGGTTGCCATCGAGGAGGTGCATCAACCCGGGACCGGCGTTCATCGGGCCTCGTCCGTCTGGACCGAATCCTTCGGGGCCTCGTCCGCCGGGTGCCCCTGGTCCGCTTTCACCGCGCGGGCCGGGGCGATCGCCCTGACGCATCCGCTCCCCATCAGGACGGCCTTCGGGACCACGGCCTTCGTCTTCTCGCGGCGGTGGGGGACCGTCCGGGCGCCCTTCGCCACGCGGTCCCGCATCCCCCTCGGGGCGTCGGTCACGACCTTCCGGGCGACCTTCCGGAGGACGACCTTCTCCAGACCTTCCCATCCGCTGCCCCATCTCCTCAGCTTTCTTCAGGTCGATCTCCTCCGAACCGAGCATTCGGAGCAGCCCTTCCATCCGCTCCTTCCCTTCGGCGGGGAATTCATCGCGCGTCACCTTTCCATCGTTGTTCTTATCAAGGGACTTCAGCCGCTGCAGCATCTCACCGCCGCCCCGATTGCCGCCCGGCCCGCCGCCGGCCCGACCTTGCATGGCTTCGCCCAGTGACCGCAGCATGTCTTCGCGAGTCAGTTCGTCCTTGCCAGCCTTCTCGAAGGCTTTCATCAGGCCCTCACGAAACGGACCCGGCATCTGCTCGGGGATCTCGCTCTTGGAGAGCTTCCCATCTTTATTGGCATCCAGGCGTTCGAACATCGCACCGGGATTGAAGTCGCCCCGCGGGCCACCGCCGGGACCACCACCCGGAGCTGCCTCGGGCGGAGCTTCCGGCTTCGACGCTTCGGCGAACTCATCCTTCGAGAGTGATTGGTTCGCGTCCTTGTCACCGCGCCGCAGCAGTCGCTCGAAGTGGGATTTTTGGTCCTCGGTCAGTTCGTCAGCGGTGACCTGACCATCCTGGTTCTTGTCGAGTTTTGTGAACAGGTCCGCCGGGTTGTCCCCCTCAGCAGCCCAAGCACTCGTCGCGCAGCAGACAGACAACAGGCCCCAGCGGGACCAACGCCAATGGATCATGATTCACTCCGGCAACAGTGTGGAGAAGGAGGGCAGGGACCGCACCAGTGTGCAATACGACGCCTCTTCAGTCGAGTCTCAGTGGGATGAAACACCGTTCCGGGGCCGAGGTTTCGAGGGAAATTGAGAATTCCAGCGATGCGAACCAACTCGGGTGATCGGTAGACTCTCGCTGACATCCGAAAGTAGGATGGACGGCCTGGAAAGGCCGTCCTACGGTTTCAGATGACCCCGTTCCCTTTTCCCCAACGAGCCATTCATGAACATCCCACAACTCCAAGCCGCCCAGGCCAACTCCCTCAGCCGTCGCTGGTTTCTTCGCGACTGCGGCGTGGGTCTCGGAGCGATTGCGGCCAGTTCGCTCCTGTCGGCGGATCGCTCGGTGGTGGCGGCTGGGACCAGTCCCCTGGCCCCACGGCAGCCGCACTTCCCCGGCAAGGCCAAGCGGGTCATCTACATCTTCCAGGCCGGTGCCCCCAGCCATCTCGAACTCTTCGACAATAAGCCCGAGCTGACGAAGCGCGATGGCCAGCTTCCCCCGGCAGAGCTACTCAAGAACTATCGGGCGGCATTCATCAACCCGAACTCGGCACTGCTGGGGCCGAAGTTCAAGTACGCGAAGCACGGCCAATGCGGGATGGAGCTGAGTGAAGTCCTGCCGCATACGGCCAAGCTCGCGGATGACATCTGCCTCATCCGGTCGATGCAGACTGATGCGGTGAACCACGCCCCCGCACAGATCCTGATGAACAGCGGGTCGCAGCAATTCGGACGCCCCAGCTTCGGATCGTGGACGCTGTATGGTCTGGGGAGCGAGTCGGCGGACCTGCCGGGGTTCGTGGTTCTGACCAGTGCCAAGGGGACCAGCGGCGGGGCGAGTAACTACGGGTGCGGGTTTCTGCCAACGATGTATGGCGGCGTGCCGTTCCGCAGTGCGGGCGATCCGATGTTGTACTTATCGAATCCGAAGGGGGTCGACGCCGAGACTCAAAGGGCATCACTGGACTCGCTCAACCGCCTCAATGAGCTATCACTGCAAACAGTTGGCGACCCCGAGATCGCCGCGCGCATTCAGAGCTACGAGATGGCCTATCGGCTCCAAACCAGTGCCCCGGAACTGATGGACCTCGGCAGCGAGACGCCCGAGACGCTGGCCCGCTACGGGGTCAAAGACGCCAAGGAGTCGAGCTTTGCCCGCAACTGCCTGCTCTCGCGCCGCTTGATTGAACGCGGGGTCCGCTTCGTCCAACTCTTCCACGAAGCGTGGGACCAGCACGGCAACTTGACCGCCGGGGTCAAGCAGAACGCCCTCGACACCGACCAAGCGAGTGCCGCGCTGGTGATGGACCTGAAGGAACGCGGCCTGCTCAAGGACACCATCGTCATCTGGGGAGGCGAGTTCGGTCGGACCCCGATGGTCCAAGGCGGCAACGATGGCCGTGACCACCACAACCGCTGCTTCAGCCTGTGGCTGGCCGGCGGCGGGATCAAGGCCGGCCACACCCACGGCCAGACCGATGAACTCGGCTTCAACGTCGCCCTCGACCCGGTCCACGTCCACGACCTGCACGCCACGCTCTTGCACCTCCTCGGCTTCGACCACACCCGACTCACCTTCCGCAGCCAAGGCCGCGATTACCGGCTGACCGATGTGCATGGGAAGCTGGTGCCGGGGATCATGGCGTGAGGGTGGTTCATCTCGCTTGATAGGGACCGACCTCGGCTTTGTCCTTAGAAATCGTGATCTTGAGCCATGGCCGCTCGATAGACTGCGCGGGCTTGGAAGTAGTCGAGCAGCGCATCGACTTCTGTTTCCTCGGCCTCTGCGGCCTGCTGCTCGCGGAGGTTCACGGATAGGAGATCGGAACTGCCAGCGTCGAACTTCTTCTGCTCGACTGCGGCCATGTAACGCGCGAGGCGGACAGACTCACGAGCTTTGCCAACACGTTGCCAGGCGGCGCTGAGAGCGGCGTGAGTTGACTGGATCTCGGTGGCGATCTTGTCTTCCAGCATGCGTCGTTTGGCGATGAGTTGCGAGACCTTGGCTTCGATGGCGGACATCTTGCCGCGGGCCTTGCGCCGCTGGATCGGTACTTCCGCGTAGATCCCCGCTTCGAGTTCGAACGGACCTTTGTCGTTCTTGCTGCTGCTGGGCGTTCCGCTGTCCTGTGATCCGGTGATCAAAGCATCGACTTGAGGACGGAAGTCATTCTGAGCCGATGCGTAGTCGACATCGATCTCACGGCGGAGAATGTCGATGGCCTGCAACTCCGGGCGGATGTTCAATGCGATCTGGATGTCGTTGGTCATCTGCTCGTTGCTGACGGGATCGGGTTCTGGGAACTTGGGAATCCATTCTGCGGTGGGGATCACCGGTTGTCCGAAATCGTCCCGATAGTACAGCGAGAGTTTCACTGCAGATTGCCGGAATTTGCGAACCGCGTCGATGGATTTCGCTTCGCGAGACACAATGATCCGCTGGTTGTCGTCGGCATCGGGGGGATCGAGATCCCCTTCTTTGACGCGAACTCGAATCCCATCGTTCCGGTTGACGGCCAAGTTTAATAAGCGGTCTGTGATGTCTTGTTTCTGCCCAGCGGCCACCCAGTCCCAGTATTGAAGCGATCCATCGCGGATGAATTCGATCAGTTGGGCTTGAATCTCGGGTTCGGTCCGGTCGCGGGCGTAGGTGGCCTTCC
>JAYSVZ010000338.1:0-5444 GCA_043718305.1 Planctomycetota bacterium
GTGCTGTTTATCGTCGACAAGTCTGGCAGTATGCAGGGCGAGAAGATCGAGCAAGCCAAGTCGGCCATCAAGTTCGTCCTCAATAATCTGAAGGACGGCGACACCTTTAACATCATCGCTTACGACACCGCTGTCGAATCGTTCCGGCCCGAGTTGGAGCGATTCAACGAAGAGACCCGCAAGCAGGCGACCGGCTATGTGAACGGGCTATTCGCGGGGGGCGGGACGAATATCCATGATGCGCTCAAGACCTCGCTGGAGCAGATCAAGGACAAGTCGCGCCCGACGTTCGTGCTCTTCATGACCGATGGTCTCCCCACGGTCGGCGAACGTAGTGAACCGAAGATCGCCCAGGCCGCCCGCGATGCCAACAAGGTCGGAGCCCGCATCCTGAACTTCGGCGTCGGGTACGATGTCAACAGCCGCCTGCTCGATCGCCTCGCTCGCGAGCACTCGGGAGCGAGCGAGTACGTCCGCCCCAACGAAGACATCGAAGCCCACGTCAGCAAGGTCTACAGCAAAATCTCGGCTCCTGTCCTGGCCGATGTCGAGGTCAAATATGAGTTTGACAGGGTCGCCACCGAAGCCGGTCCCCCCGTGAATCGGATCTACCCGTCGGGCAAGTTCGACCTCTTCGCGGGTGAACAAGTTGTCATTGTCGGGCGCTACCGACACTCGGGTGTGGCCAAGGTCGTCGTCAGCGGCCAAGTCGGCGAAACGACCTCGAAGTTCGACTTCCCGGTCGACTTCGCCCAGGCCAATTCGAACTCCAGTTACGGCTTCGTTGAGAAGCTGTGGGCGATGCGGCGGATTGGGGAGATCATTGACCAGTTGGACCTGAACGGGCGAAACGAGGAGTTGGTTCGGGAACTGGTGCTGCTGTCGACGAAGCATGGCATCCTGACGCCTTACACTTCGTTCCTGGCGGATGAGACTTCGCGACCGACGCTGGCGATGGACTCAGCAGAGTTCTTGGGGAACTCCATCGCATCGAATCGCCGATTGAATGAATTGGAAAAGGCGGAAGGACAAGCCGGGGTCGCCCAGCGGGCCTCGAAGCAGTTGTTCAAGCGGCAAGAGAATCTGGCCGCTCCGGCAGCCCCAGCAGGCGAAGCCGCTGATTCATTTTCATTGTCAGCCCCGTCCGGTTCCGCCACTTACTTCGACGCCAAATCCGACAAGGCCGTCGTGACTTCCTCGGTCCGCCAAGCCGGAAACCAGACCGCCTATAAACGCGGCAAGCGAATCGTGACCCCCGACACCGCTGACCTCGACACCGAAAAGGACAAGGCCAAGATCGTCACGATCCAGCGGTACACGAAGGAGTATTTCGACCTCGTGGCCAAGAACAGCGCCGATGACAACCAGATCATGACCCAGCAAGCCGACGACGAGGAACTCCTCGTCAACTTCCGGGGCCAAGCGTATCTGATTCAGTAGGATGGCTTCCTGGTGTAGCGGTTCTGCCCTGTGTCGATTTAGAGCATTGTCCGATCCGGTCTTCAGTTGCCGCCAAAGCCTCCCTCTTCCGCCCCAACGGGGCAGCCACAAATCAGCCTGGGGCAGAGCGACCCACGGGAGTGCCGCCCCAGGTCTCGGAGTTGTCGTCACCTTCTCAGCCCTGAAAGGGCGAGACAGGGCTGGGGGGCGTCCAATGTGCCGCCCTTTCAGGGCTTGGTGAGCAAGCAGACTCGATACCCAGGGCGTTGCCAGCGTTGCCCTGGGCTGGTATGTCGGTGCCCTTGCAGGGCGAAAGGAGGGGGCGTTTCTGGGACGAGTGCGAATTGCGATTCAGACTTTGGCCTTGGTGATGCGGGACTTCCGCAGGGGCGGACTAGGTCTCGCGCAAGCGACGCAGAGACTCGGTTCAACGGCACCCCATCGGACCGATGGAAGGTCTGTGGGGAAGCTTGTCCGGCGAAGGATTACAGGGTGCCCACCGCTTGCCGTCCGGCACGCTGCTTGTCAACCAGCGAGATTCCCGCCACTTGCGCCAGGGCATGCAGCACTGCCGGGTGATAAGTCTCTCCGCCATCGGTCATCAGTTCTGCGATGGCGCACTCCGCCGAGTCGCCCGTCTCGTCGACGATCCGGCAGAAGGCCCGCACGGTGCGAATGATCCGGCTGCCGAAGGGGGTCGCCTCATTACCAGACTCCGCAGTCAAAGACGGTGCGACGAGCGGGAAGGCACCGGAGAGCACCTCTCCAATCGACCGCACCAATTCTGGTCCCGAAACGATTCGTAGCTGATCTCCGCATGCGTTCAAATCACCCACGGCCCTCCGCACGATGCGGGCGGTGATTTCTACGTTTTCCATATCGGCCAGCACAGCGGCCACACGGATATTGTCGATCTCCCGTTCGTCGAGTCGCATCTTGAGAGCGACCCGTTCGCACAAACTGGCGACTCGCTGCGCCCGGTTCTGCAACTGCGGATTGACGCTCTGAAGGTACCGCGACAAGATGTCGAGAACGCCGACCTGGGCCTCGCGGGATTCGATCGACTTTTCTGCCAGATCGTCTTTCAGCGTGCCCACCATAATCGCCGTCAGCCCCAGGACAGCCGCCCAGATCGTCATCGTCAGGCTCACAATCACCGGTGAGTTCGACAACGCGAATCCGGAGAGATCACCCGCGAGCAACATCCCGGCAGTGATCGCTGAGAGGAGCGCGAGCGCTCCGGCCCGATAGCGTCCCAGAAAGAACCCAGCCAGGACGATCGGCAGGAAATAGAGGTTGAGCACAGCCACCTTGGCAGCGGGCATCAACGTGAGCAAGCTGGAACAGCCGATCACGGTGAAGACGAGCATGACTTCCAGGAAGTGCTCTTTGCAGGCGGCTGAGAGTCGCGAACCAAATTCCGAACGGGTCATGGGAAGGCTTTCAGGGATTCGGGGACGAGAGTGTTGTCTTGCTTTTGGCGATGGTGACCGGCGAGCGACTCAATCAGATTCCCGGCGGTTTCCGGGATTAAGTCTTCCGAGCGGTCGTCTCGATCTGCCAGAACTGCGGGGCCGTCTTCGTCCGGTCCCCGCATCAAACGGCCAATCTCTTCGAACTGACCTTGAATGCTGAGGAAGATGTCGACGAGATCGGGATCAAACTGATGGCCAGAGCCTTGGATGATCTTCTCGACTGAAACTTCATGGGTGTAAGGGTCTTTGTAGACTCGGCGGCTGGTGAGCGCATCGTAGACATCGGCGATCATGACAATCCGTGCAGAGAGTGGGATCTCCTCGGCACTCAGACCATGCGGATAGCCCGTTCCATCCCACCGCTCATGGTGGTACAGGGCGATCTCGCGGGCTTGTTGCAGAAACTTCGACTCGCCGAGTCGACGCTGAATTTGTTCGATACACTCGGCCCCAATTCGCGGGTGCCGCCGCATGATCAGAGTCTCATCCTCGGTCAGGCGGCCCGGCTTGAGCAACACTCCATCGGGAATCCCGACCTTGCCGATATCGTGCAGAGCCGAGCTGACTCCAATCGCCTGAACGAAATATGCCGAGATCTGGTCTCGATATTTTGGATGTCGCCGCACCACCGATGCGAGTCGCGTGGAATAGGCGGCGATCCGCTCCAAATGATGTCCCGTTTCGGGATCTCGCGATTCGGCCAACTTGGCCAAGCCAAAGATCACCGCATCGCGGGTCCGGATCAGTTCCTGGGTCTTCAAGTAGGCTTCATCACGCGAATGGTCTTCCTGAACTTGGTGCCGGCCAAACAACCGACCAATGAGGGTCCAGGCGACTGCCGCCTGGAGCCCGAACGTCCAGATAAAAATATTCGCTCCCAGTAGTCCCGACTGCTGGGAGACCAATTCCGGATCGTTGGCATCCTGAAAAATCGCCACTTGCTGTCGTGTATGGACGACCAGCCCCGCCGCCAAACAGGTGGCCTGGGCGATCAGCAACATGGTCAGGAACAATGTCTTGCGATGCATCGTGCGCCTCAATTCCATGGGGGATACCCAAGAACCGTAGGTCACAACTTCTGCAGACCGATGATGTGATTCGTCGACGTTTGTGAATTCGCGTCTCGAAACGGCAACACGGTTCCGATTATTCCGAACGTAACGCGATCAGTTCGTGGCCGGGCGAGCGAGCCGACTCCATGATGAAGGGCGGTGCAAACCGCGCGACAGATCCGAATCGGTTCATCACTCACCCGTAACTTGAGGCGATGATGCATACCGAAGTCATCGCGACAATTCCGGAAGAATTCCACTTCCACGCGCCGGATTGGTCCGCCGCCGCTCCGTCCGTCGGGATGGTCCGAAAGTCCCACTCCCGGAGCGGCGACCCATCCTGGTGAACGCGGGAATGCGATAAGGGCTCTTTCAGGGTCAGGCTTTTCTCGCAATCAAATTCGGAGTGCGCTCCCGTTGGTTGCGCCGCTGGGCTATCCTTGATAGCGCTAGTCGGGATACCGAGAGTTTCCTGATGGACGAAAAGCCACGTCGCCTGCGGGACTTGAACTGTGAGTCGCACGGAACAGATGAAGATGCGTCAACGTCGAATCCATCTCGGAGGTGTGAGAGCGATTCGCCTGCGGCCGAAAGGCGTCACGACTTTTCGCCTTGGTTGGACCGTTGTCGCCTTTGTCGGGCTGTTCACAACGGCATCCCCCGTCACCGCTGAAGACACCACGTTCTTCGAAGCCAAGATCCGTCCGCTGCTTGTCAATCACTGCTATGAATGCCACAGCGTCGCGGGAAAACAGGAGGGCGGGTTGCTTCTTGATTCCCGTGCCGGATGGATGGCGGGTGGGGATTCGGGACCAGCGGTCGTCCCCGGGAAGCCGGAGGAGTCGCGGCTCATCACGGCGGTGCGGTGGACTGATGATGATCTGCGGATGCCTCCCGAGAAGTCGGGGGGGAAACTCTCCGCAGCGCAACTCGCGGACCTGGAGGCATGGGTCCAGCAGGGAGCCATCGATCCCCGCACTGAAGCTTCGGTCCCAGTCCGCAAGAACTGGGACGAACTGGTCAAAGAACGAACCGACTGGTGGAGTCTGAAGCCGGTTCAGCCGGTCACTCCGCCCGAGGTGAGCGACGCCGAATGGTCGAGCAGTGTCGACCGGCTCCTCCGCAGTCGCCAGAGGGCGGAGGGGGTCGAGCCTGCGCCCCTCGCCGGTCCCGAGACGCTGATTCGGCGGGTGACGCTAGTCCTGACCGGCCTGCCGCCAACACCAACTGAGACCGCCGCGTTCCTGGCCGCCTACCAAGTCGATCCGAGCGGGGCCTATGCCGCCGTGGTCGATCGGCTGCTCGCGTCACCGCATTATGGAGAACGTTTCGCCCGCCACTGGCTCGATGTCGTGCGGTACTCCGAAACCCATGGGAACGAGTGGAATTACGATGTCCCCTATGCGTGGCGGTATCGCGATTATGTCATCCGGGCCTTCCGCGATGATCTGCCGTATGACCGGTTTGTGAAGGAGCA
>JAYSVZ010000339.1:0-1901 GCA_043718305.1 Planctomycetota bacterium
GTTCACCCGCAACGAACGCAAGCGGCGGAGAATTGGCTTCGACCTTCCAGATCGTCTTGGCGTAGCCGTCGGCGATGTACGCTTCGCCCCCCGCCCCCAGCACCACGTGATGCGAGAACTGGAACGGGCGTCCTTCGACCAGAACCGTTCGTTCCTTGCCATCCGCCGACAGCCGCAGCACGGCATCCTTCCCGTGGCAGACGGCAATCAGCCGCCCTTCCGCATCCATCGTGAGGCCACGGACCGCGGCCAGTTCGGCGATCACTTCGGGCTCGCCCCCACCGGCAGCCACTTTCACGATCCGCTGAATCTCGATGTCGGATGCGAAGATCGTTCCATCCTTGGCGACGGTGATCGCCATCGGAATTCCCACGTTCCCCTTGGTCAACGGTTGAGGCTGCCCCGCCTCATCGAACCGGTAGATCTCGCGCGTCGCCGAATCTCCCGCCAGCAGCTTGCCCTCATGATCAATCGCCAGGCAGCGGACGGCGTTCAATGGCGTCCGAAACTTCTTCGAGCCTTGGAAGAAGACCGACCACTTGTTGTCGGCGAACTTCCAGATCCCCGGCAGATCCCGGTCGGCCACGTACACCGCCGAATCCTTACCGACCACCACGGCGAGCGGATACTTCATCGCGTCCTCGGCCAGCGCGCTCGAACCGACGACCAGCAACAGCAGTCCGACGACACTCGTCAGGATACGAGGAGATTGGCGCAGGCAGGACAACGGGTTCATGCGGCGACCTTCAAGTTACGACAAGAAACGAATAAGCAAAGTGACGAGATTCTACCGCGGGCCGCGAAGTTTGTCCCATTGATCACGGGAAGGACGAACGTATCCCAAACCGTTCTCACCGTTAGAAGTGGATCGAATCCAGATTCTTCAGCCCGCCGGCTTTGGTGGGATGCACGAACCGAACGATCAGGTCGTGTCGCCCATTGGTCTCTGGCAGATCCGCCGTTCGTTCGTAGAATTTTTTCCGTTGGCCGTTCACTTCAACCGGAACCCTGGCGAGCAGTTTACCGTCCGGTTGCTCTTCGAACTTCAACAGCACCTTTTCCGAGGCCGGGTCCAACTTGCCATCGACCAGCGTGAACCGGCTGATGTGCTGTCCCGGAAAATCAGGCGGCGAGTACTGCAGGTAGAACCACGAGTTCTCGGCAAACTTCGGATCGAGCGTCAGTCCGATCAGTCCATTCTCCTGAGCCGTGGTGACCTTCAAGTCGCCGACGACGGCAACCTCGCGCGTCTTCGGATGGACCGACTTCACCTTGCCGTCGAGTTCGATCAGGAAGACCGTTCCATCCGGAGCCAGCGCCAACTCCATCGGCTGCTTCAAGCCGGCGACCAGCGCGGTGACTTCAAACCGACTCGGATCAACCGCCGCACGATCAGACTCGGTCGCAAACAAACGATCCAGAGACAACAGGCAGACCGACAGACCCAAAGCAACAAACAAGCGGCGCATGACAGTCCTCGGCGGGGAAACACTTGTGCGGGAAGCCGGCGCCTTCGCCAACTCGGTTTGTAAGGGGAGTGATTGTAATCGATCAACTTCCCAATCTGGAATTCGGCGAAACGGCCTGACATCTGGTACGCTCTTCCCATGATCGCGAAAGAGCCGTGGATCATTTCGAACGGCAAGACTTCATTCTCGGATATGCCATGTTTCTGGATGTGTCATGACGAATTCCCTTCGCTGGATAACACTGTTCATCGGCATCCTGGTCCTTCGACCGGCGGCCGCCGCTGAGCCCGACTTGGTGAAAGAGGCTCTCGCTCATTTCGCTGCTCGGGAACACTCGCGCCTCTCTCATGGTTGGCTGTCGTTCAGCAAGGACATGGGCGATGTCGACTGGCAACAGTTTGAGAAGCTCAAAGGACTGAAGGAACTGAAAGG
>JAYSVZ010000340.1:0-1892 GCA_043718305.1 Planctomycetota bacterium
TGGACCTGTAACCGTTGGGGATCATTTCCGAAGAACATCTTGCTGCCAGAGTCCCGCGTCTCCAGCATCAATGGCTCGCTGTTATAGAGAATGATCTGAAACTGCTGAATTTCGGTGAGCCGCGACAGACTCGTCAGCAACTCGGATTTCGCCGCTGCGAAGGCTTCGAACTCCTCCATGCTGGAGGAGCGATCGATGACGTAGACGAACTTCTTGCCCGCATCGTTCACGCCGAAGAGCGATGTCTGACCCGCTCCGCTTCCGGTGACTGATCCGCTTCCCTGGCCGCGCGAGCCGGGGATTCCTCCGCCGGTGACTTGTCCCGATCCGGGGGGAGCGGTGGTCGGAAAAGCCGATCCCAACGCAGGCGGCCCCGTTCCGAGCCACGGTCGACGCGGCTCCGCAGTCGGCAGGCTGAGCGGAACTGGGGGACCGTCGAAGACGGGCGTCGTCGGGGGCGGGGTGATGGCCGGACTGGCGGGTTGCGGGGTCGCCTTCTGTTCCTCAGAAGCTCCTTCACCAGGGCCTCCCGGGTCGTCGAGCGAACTCCGATCACGAAGTCCGACCGCGCGGAAGCCAGCCCCCTCCTCGCCCGAATAGTCGCCGCGACAACTCTCCATCTGCGTCATCAGCAGGCAGCCGCTGAATAGACCAGCATGCAAGATCAACGAGGCGATCCACCCCGGCACCAAGCCCCAGACCGCAACTCCCCGCATCCAATCATGGGGTGAAAGCGGCGGCGGCGAGGGATTGGCCGAGACAGTCATCACAGGAGGGTAACCGTCACGAATTCGAATGGTCAAGAGGAATCAGCGTGCCACGAACGGCTGGCCAGTGTGTCACATTGCAGAAGGAAATCCAAAGCGACAGTGCTGCCTCGGGCCGCAACCCAATACGCAGCCGGGGGTGGAAACCGGCTCGATCAGTGACGGGCAGTGAGCCGCAAGAAACTCAAAAAACGCAAGACCGAGGCTGGCTCTACTTGTTTGCGTTTATTGAGTTTCTTGCGGCCCCCATTCTGCGACCAGCTCCTCGGGAAGTCTCGACGGCCTGCACTGCGTGACATTGCGAGTCTCGCGAAGTTCGTAGTAACACACTGGCAAGCCGTGGCGTCTCACGCGTCACCCGGGCGACTGCTCAGGCTCCGTTTCGTCTGGTTCCCCTTCGACTTCGATCACGTTCCAGTCATTCCATTCGGCGAGCGTCCCGACATCGAGGAAGGCAAAACAGGTCGGACACTCCTGGGTCGTGCCGTCCATCGTCCCGGGGAACTTCGTCGTTTCCCCGCATCGCTCACAGCGGACCGAAATCGGGCCTTTCAATTGATTGAGATCGACTTCGATCTCTGCCGTGTCGGCATCATTCACCGACAGGGCGCGCGTCAAAATCTCGCTGGCCCGTTCGGCATCAACGGTCGCCACAATGACGTAATAGTCGACCGGCTGGGACAGCCCCAACGCATCGGAAGAACTGGCAAATGTGTTTTCGACCTCAGCCAGAATCCCTTGCTGGGCCAGCGCTCCTACACAAGCATCCGCCTCATGTAATTCCGAGGTGGTATGGACCCGCACTTGATCAGACATGATGACTTCTCCGTCGCCAAACAGTGGTCAGATTCGGAGCGGAGGCTCAAGCCGCCGTAGACTCCCCGAGTCTGTGGAATTCAAGGACACCAACATTGGAACATCGAAACAACGCTGCCTCCATTTTCCCATGCAGACGCCATTTGCCCAGTCTGAAAGACCCAAAATGAAAAAAAGAGACCAATTACTCTGAACGGGCGTTTCCGCCTATCACCAAAACCAAAGCCCGAGTCGCCCCTTGTACCCTTCCAAGGAATGCACCGTTCTTCCGCTCTGAAGGGGCACCAACATATCAGCCCAGGGCCACGC
>JAYSVZ010000035.1:0-8457 GCA_043718305.1 Planctomycetota bacterium
GCGATCGGGTGCCCGTCCTCGGCCCGAATCCCGCCCATCGTGCTGAGGATCAGCACTTGGTCCCGCAGCAACTGATTCGGATCCCAGCCCATGCCCGCGTTCTGCGTCATGCCAAAGATGTCACCGCTCGGGCTATCAAGCAGCATCTCCGGTGTCAGCGGGAGCGAGCCCACCGGCCCGGGAGCGTTGGAACGCAACTGGTATGAGGCGGGGGAACAGTCGAGAAGGTGGGAGAGGGGCATGGTTGTGAAGGTGGAAACTCGAAATTCGAAACTCGAAATCCGAAGAGGGAGTGACTGGGGAAGTGGGCCTGTTGGCCTCGCTAGAGTGTATCGCATCTCGCTTTCAGTCGCGCGGGGTGGAACTGACAACGGATCCCCACCACCGAGTGAGGGTTGAATTTTGGGTGCCACTGGCGGTCGCTTTGGGCCGCCAGTGTTTTCGCGTTATGATGGCCTCACCATGATCGGACCTCGCAAAACCATTTGTCGTTTCCACGAGCCGGGAGACCTGCACGAGTTGGCCTTCTCGTGTTACCGGCGGATGCCACTGCTGACGAATGATGTCTGGCGAGAGATGCTCTGCCGGTCGATTGAGAAGGCCATCACCCGCTGGAACTTTCAGTTGGTGGCCTTTGTCCTGATGCTGGAGCATGTGCATCTACACGCTGGTACGCTTCGGAGAGACAGATTGTCGATCCCGGCTTGCCAACGATTCACGGACTGGCACCAGAGTTCTTCGATTGAGCTGGCCCGATGAGATGGGAGCGTCTTTTGAACACGTCGGTCGCCGAAAACACTGGCGGCCCAAAGCGACCGCCAGTGGCAGCCGGGGCTGGCGAACCGGTCGCCATCTCCTTCAAGGACTGACCCTCGAAGTAGAACGCTTCCAGCGTCTCCGGGTCCATCCGCCGCTATCGGCCTGACTGGCGGTCTCGATTTGAAAGATAACGCCATGCTCCGATGAGAAAAACGCCCGAGCAGAGAACCACTAACCACCATTTCGCTTGTCGTGATTCTGTTGGGACTGGCTCAGGCAGTCCATATTGAGTCAATCGGAATTCTTCTTCCGTCATTGAACTTGGATCAATCAACTCGAAGTGAGACTTGACAATTATTCCACCAAAGAATGGCTTTTGGAGTGAGTGGCTATCGACTGTCTTTCCGCGGACTACGTAGCTTTTCGGGAGGGGAATACTCGTTGTCGAATCGATGTCGTATTCAATGTCGAAATCCGCGTTCTCGACTTGGTGTCCCCCCTCCCAGCGATAGATATTTCGCAGACTGGCTTTGCGAATGAGCCAGTAATGACTCGGAAGAAATGCAATCCGACCGCTTTCTGTAACATCTCCATCCTTCCCCTTGGCGGAACGCTTGAATGTGACCCAGACAACAGAAACGCCATCGATCTGATCTTCCGTGGTCTCTGTCACAACGAGTTTCGGATCGAGCATGATGTCGAATACCCGAATCGGGTTGAGATGCACGCCGCAGAGTACAGTGTTTTTGACAAAATTGGCTGGATGCGTCGGAGACAGGGGTGGTCCAGTCAAGAGGGGAGTCGCATGCGGCAATATCTCGCTGATTCGCCAACTTTTCGGATCATCTTTGTCGCGGTAGGCGTGTGCGGAGTAAGCTCGGTTTTGCAAAAACCCGCCAATCTTTCCGTTGGCTTCGAGAACGTGATTCTCGACACGAATATTGTCACCTATCCAATCGATCACCGATCGCTGAGAAGGCGTCGTTTTCACGATGTTCCACTGGCTGTCATACTCCACGTCCTCAGAAGAGCATTCGCCGTGGACATGGTTGACAAGTTTCTGATACTCCAGCCACGCAATCTTCGCGACTGTGGGTTGCCAATGGCCTTCAGCTGCGTGGACCAAGGTGGTCCACGCAACCATCAGGCCGAAGATCGCGCCGCCGAGTCTCAGGAACACTTGCAAACCTTTGCTCCGTTCTCATCAACCTTGATGCAGCCAGTGCAGGTGTCGCAACCACTACCCGTTGTGTAACACCCGCCCGTGCAGCTTCCCAACGCATTGATCGTACAGCCCATTGCGCATCCGCTGCAAGCAGCGATTGCGTTTGAGCTCATCCCGAACAATCCGCTGAACACCATGGCCAACCCGGCGATCAGCAATCCGTCACGAAATCTCATTGTCTTCATCGAACGACTCCCGAACCCTCGACATCCTGGACACGTCCCCGAATTGTCACAACGACTTTTCTGATGAAACGTGTTCCGTAGGTGAATTCCACCTGCCGTGTAAAGTCACCGACAGTGCCACCAGTCAACTCTACACGCAGAATACGAACTTGATTCGGTGGTATCTCCATCGGGAGGTCCGCCACTGCGACGCAAGTGCAATCACTGGTCCCGCCAACTACGCGAGTCATGTTGTCGGAAATGTTGCGCAGCGGAATCTCCACAATCCGATGTTCATGTTTGAACAAATCAATCGAACTGAATTCCGGATGGACTGCGACCAACTCCTCGATCGGTGTCTCGCGGAAACCGCCGAAGAGGAAAAAGGACACTCCAATGGCCCCCATCACGAATGCCACGAAGAACATCAAGAGAACATCGAAGTGACTCTGGGCACTGTCAGATCGGCAGGTTTCGAGGGTCGGCTCGGTTGCCGCTGGCAGAGGGATGGTCAGCATCGGATTCCTCCAGTTACGTCAGTGAGTGATTTACTGGACTATATTCAGTTTTTTTTTGTAATGTCAACTTGGTATGATTCATCTGTATCGAGATTCTTGAGGGTCATGCGATCGTGAAAACACTGTCACTGCGTCGGCGTGGATTCACGATCGTTGAGTTGTTGGTCTCTATCGCCATCATCTCGATTCTTGTGGCATTACTACTTCCAGCCGTTCAACAGTCCAGAGAGGCTGCAAGGCGAGTGCAATGCAAGAGTCACCTCAAGCAGATTGGACTCTCCCTTCACACCTATCACGACACAGCGAATGTCTTTCCCCATCTCAGCTACCCGGCCCGTGGGTCTTTGCATCGCTGGGATTGGCGTGGAATCAGTGCCCACTACGGATTGCTTCCGTGGTTGGATCAAGCAGCACTGGCCGGACGCTTTGACGTGAGTGACTGGGCATTGGATGCTTCTCAAAATGATATGGCAGGTCGCAATCAGGTTGCTGTGTTTCTTTGCCCGAGTGACCTAGCGGCGTCTCCCGATCCCGGAGTCAACTATGCACTGTGCCTGGGAACGAATATCGGATTCTCGAATGATGGATATTCTTTGAGTTCGGCAGACCAGAATGGCCTGTTGACGATGACTGTTCCCGTCTCGTTTGCGTCAATCAGTGATGGTGCCTCGCAAGTTTTGGCAGCATCGGAACAAGTCGTCGCCGGAACAGGGGATCATCTGAGCGATCTAGCCATGTATCGATACGCTCCCACTTCCCTGCCGTCGGGCATGGCATTGAGCATGCCCGACTGGAATCAAGTCCTAGCCTGGAGTATCAACTGCTCGCTGTCGACTTCGAAAAACAATCGTGTGGCAAGGCTCTGGCACCGTGGCCTGCCTGGCCAAACTGGTTTCAACACGCTGATTCCGCCGAATTGGCATCTCCCAAACTGTAGTATTCACTGCACGGCTGGCTGTGACAGCGATGGACCAGGAATGTATGGTGCGCGAAGTCGGCATGTCGGAATCGTGCATGGATTGATGGCGGATGGTGCCGTCCGTCCCTTCAACTCGACAATCGACATCACGGTATGGCATCGACTGGGAGCAAGAAATGACGGAAATGCCATCGGAGAGTTCTAAACCTCCCCACATGTCGTTTTACAACACGGTTGCGGTGATCATGCTTTCGCTTCATGCGTGCATGCTCGGATATATCGCCAGTGGCAACAGCCCGAACTGTGACGAAGTCGGCCACCTGACTGCGGGGCTCTATGCTTGGGAATACGGACGATTCCACCTTTACCGCGTCAACCCACCGCTGGTCAAACTCGTGGCGGCTCTGCCAGCGTATCTTGGCAATCCCAGAACTGATTGGACGAAAGCGGTGGATGACTCCCGTGAACGACCAGAGTGGGGAGTAGGACTGGATTTCATCCGAGCCAACGGATTAGAGGCGTTTTGGTACTTTACGGCAGGCCGCTTGCTCTGTGTTCCCTTTACGGTAATCGGAGGTTGGTACTGCTTCCTTTGGGGAAAACGCTTGTACTCTCCGATCTCGGGGATCGTTTCTCTTGGACTTTGGATTGTTTCACCAACAGTTTTAGGATGGGGCGCAAGCTTCACGCCCGACGCAGCCTGTGCAAGTCTAGGATTGGTCTCTGCATATCACTACCTGACTTGGCTGGAACGCGCCGACTGGCGTTCGACATTTCTGGCAGGATTGACTTTGGGATTGGCAGAACTCACTAAGACTTCTTGGCTGATATTGTTTGCGCTCTATCCGCTTGTGTGGTGGATCGCCCGCCGGAAGGGAACCACCCAGGCAAAACCGACTCAAGGTTTGTTGATCCTTGTGATGGGAGTCTTTCTGATCAACGCAATCTATGGCTTTGAGGGATCGGGAACGCCACTTGGAGAGTATCGCTTTGTGTCAAGAACGCTGGCTGGTGAGAAATCCGTCGCCGATCATGGCGATGGGGGGAACCGCTTTAATGGGTCGCTGCTGACATCTATTCCAGTCCCCTTGCCGTATAACTACGTCCGGGGAATTGACTTGCAGAAACTGGATTTTGAACAGGGTATGGGATCCTACCTGTGGGGAGAGTGGTCTGAGAAAGGATGGTGGTACTACTACATCGTTGCATTGTTGTTCAAGGAAACCGCTGGGCTGTGGCTACTATTCCTAATCGCGGTGGCGCTCCGCGTGTTACGACGTACCGCACTCTCGCGACATGAACTGGTTTTGATGCTGCCAGCGATTTTCTTGTTCATGCTCGTGAGCAGCCAGACTGGATTTTCTCGATACATCCGATATGTCTTGCCATGCCTGCCTGCCGCCATCATTTTTTCATCGAGTCTCCTGGCTGAAAAAGGTTGGATTCTTAATAAAATCGCACTCGGCTTACTCATTTGGTCATCGGTCAGCAGTCTCTGGGTATTTCCATATAACTTGGCCTATTTCAACGAATTCGCCGGTGGCCCCACTCAGGGCCACCGGTATCTGTTAGACGCAAACGTTGACTGGGGGCAAGATTTGTTTCGCGTCAAGCAATGGATTCATAATCATCCCGAGGTGGGAAAGCCATACATGGTTCATACAGGCTTCGTAAGCGGAACACATGTGGGGATTGATTCCCATTGGCCCGTCCGGTGGCCAACGGTCGAAGTCGTTGCCGAGGCAAGGAAGCAGCCGAGTCCACCCGCCCCGGGATGGTACATTATTTCGTTGAATGAATTGTTCAATCAAAAGGGAGATTACCGTTATCTGCGGGATCTGACCCCAGTCGATCGAATCGGATACTCCTTTTGGGTTTATCACATTGAATCTCAACGAACGGCAATCGACTTCTGAAGGACAATCAGAGCCAGCCCGCAAAGGCTGGCTCTGATGACTTCGGTCGGCGGGGTGGCACTGTCGAGAAAGCCATCACTCGCGAAAGATTGTGACTTCGGGTGCCACTGGCGGTCGCTTTGGGCCGCCAGTGTCTGGTGTACGTTGGACTGCGAGTCACACTGGCGAGCCAAAGCCCTCGCCAGTGGCACCCAGCGGCACGATCACCATCAACCCGGCGGACAAGAGCAGCGTCGCCGAAGATGACATCCGCTGGGCGAGCAGGCTTGCCGCCAACGGACCGAGCATGGCCCCCGTTGATCCTCCGGCAGCGATCACGCCAAACGTCCGACGACTGGTGACTTGGCTGAAGCTGTCGACCATCACGCTCCAGAAGAGAGACACCATCAGATAGTTGAAGACGCTGACCCACACAAAGAAGGCCATCGACACCCACAAAGGTGGATCGTCCGGCTGCAGGAGCTTGGCAAATCCGACCAGTGAGGCGGCAATCAGTGTCATCAGCACGAACGGGAGCCCCCGCTTGGAGCAAACTCGAACTAGCATCCCCCACAACGGAGTTACGATCAGCAGCGCTGAGAACGTGAGGAGAAAGAGAACATTCATTCCGTCCGCCCCGAGCTTGGCCCCATGGACCTCGCGAATCGGGCGGATCAAGAAGTAGCTGAACAGCAGCAGCCCCAACCCGAGGGCACTCCAGAGAGTGGCCCACAAGTCGCGGGCACTGAGCGGTCCGTTGATCGCCTGCCAGCGCGACCGGAGGTTGTCATTAAGACTTTGAAGATTCATTCAGAACCTGCGTGGGCACTGACGCGGAACATGTGCCCATCGGGGTGGCGAAGATGAAACTCCCGCACGCCCCACGGTTCGTCCGTGGGGGGATGCGTGACGAGCATGCCGCCTTGAAGGGCCTTTGCATGGAGTTCATCGACCTCGGCCACCGACTCCATCCACCACGACATCCAGACGCCGTCCGTCTGGTCATCGCCTGGGAACTTCGGCAGGAGTGTGCCACGTGAGCCTTGCGCTCCGACGCACAGAAAGATCTCGGCTTTCCCGGAGCAGACACTGCCGAACGTCGCCGGACCATGCCAGTTCTCGACGGTCGCGTTGGCTCCACTCCCGATCATGCCACAGTCATTCCAACTGAATCCCGGCAGCCAGCCGAGGGCCTCGAACCAGGCGAAGCTCTGAGCGATATTGGTGACATTGAGGATCGGGGTCAGGCTTTGAACTGGCATGATGATTCCCGGCGATGAAACTTGCGAAGTCCTGACACGTGGGTGTCGTTGGTTTTGATTGTGAAAGTCGAGGCTTCGGAGGGAATGACGTAATATGTCGGGTCATCCCGTCTTACGGGCCCCTTCGACGCCAATCGTCGAGCGGTATTCCACTCAGCCGGCGTCTGTTTTGTCGAGGATCGTCTTGATAACGGCCTTCGCTTTTAAGTTGTCAATCACTGTTTGGCCGTGGGCCTGCTTCTTCTCTTGAACCATCTTCTGCTTCAGGTCAGTCTGGACTTCATGGAAAGGGACCGTGCGGGCTTCGCGGCGACCGGTGGTCATAACGATGATGCATCCGGTTTTCGTGGTGATCGGGGCACTGATCCCGTTGATCGGCAACTCTCCCAAGGCCGCTTGCAAGTCCGCATCGACGAGACTCTCGGGACTCGTCCAGTCGCGGTGGCCTCCCTGGTCAGCGATCGGGCTATCGGACTGGTCGCGGGCGGCATCATCGAAGCTAAGTTGCCCAGCGCGGATCTCGATAAGGAGTTTCTTCGCGGCAGCTTCTGCCGCTTCCACGCTGCCATGCTTCTCATAAGCCAAGTCGATCTGCTGCCATTTCACTTCGGCGGCATGCGTGTACTCGGCGATGTCCGCTTCGTAGCGAGCCTGGATCTCTTCGCGCGACACGGTCGGTTCGAAGTCGAGTTTCGCTCGCATGTACTGACCGGCCAACTGGCGGTCGCCGAACTGTTGCCGAAGGGTCACCAGCGACATCCCCTGAGATTGCAGAACCCCTTCAAGTTCGGTCGGCGAGCCGGTGTTCGACTTCTTCATCAGGTCTTCGACCTCGGTCTCGAAATACTTGTCGAGTTGGTCTTCGATCGACTTGAGCTGGTCAGGCTTCATCGTCTGCTTGAGGGCATCCACCATCAGGGTCTGATCGATGATTGCGGGGAGATCTTTTTCGATCGCCTCGATCTGGAACTCACGGACTTTCGAGGCTTTTGACTGTTGTTTGAGCTGTTCGATCTGTCGTGAGTAACGGTCGAGAATCTGATGTGCGAGGATCGGTTCGCCGTTAATTTCGGCGATGATGTCGGTCATTTCGAGCGGTTTTGCTTCGTCGGAGTGCGCCACCGCGACCAGGTCACCGCCCTGAGCTCGCAGTGCGTATTGGTCGGGTTCTTCCGCTTCGTCATCGGCACTCGCCAGCGGAATCCGCGGCGGCACCGGACCCAGAACCGGACTGGCGACTTGATACGAACGCCCGCTACAGCCGACTGCCAGGAGCAGGGCCACGAGGGGAATGAAGCGGGTCAAGCGGGAACGGTTCATCGATCGCATCCTGGCAGATCGCGGCGGGAATGTGAGCCTTCTCTTTATAGGCGTATTCGCGAAAATCGGGCAACAGGTCTTTCATCACCGCGAGCAGTCGTCGGCGATCGCGGCTTCGAGGATAATCGAGAAGTCAGGCGGACTAGTTCGCCACTGCGGAAGTTCCAAATCACCAAAGCCAGGGGCCGAGTCGCACTTCGCCCCCCGCCTCGGGAACGCTCCATTCTTCCGCCCCGAAGGGGCACCGACAAACCAGCCCAGGGCCACGCCCTGGGTATCGATTCCGCCATGCTCGGCAAGCCCTGAAAGGGCGGCACAATGCGACGCCCAGCTCCTTGTTTCGCCCTTTCAGGGCTGAGGGCGTGGGGGACTCCGCAACCTGGGGCGGCGCTCCC
>JAYSVZ010000341.1:0-5403 GCA_043718305.1 Planctomycetota bacterium
TCTGATGGTCTTGGCCTTCCAGACCGACACCACGCGCGTGGCCACGTTCGTCTTCGCCAACGAAGGGAGTAACCGCAGCTACCCCTTCATCGGCGTACCGGACGGACACCACGACTTGTCACACCACGAGAGCAAGGAAGAGAAGCTCGCCAAGATCCAGAAGATCAACCAGTTCCATACGGAGCAGTTGGCCTATGTCCTGCAAAAGATGACCGAGATCAAGGAGGGGAGCGGCACGCTGCTCGACAACTCGATGGTGATTTACGGCAGCGGGATCGGCGACGGAAACCGCCACAATCATGATGACCTGCCGATCCTCATGGCGGGTCGCGCTGGGGGGTCGATCCAGACCGGTCGTCATATCCAATACGAGTCCGGGACGCCAATGACGAATCTTTATCTCTCGATGCTCGATCGTGTCGGAGCGAACGTCGCATCGCTGGGTGATAGCAATGGTCGACTGGCAAATCTGATCAGCTAGAGCTTCACCGCTGAAGTCCCGCATCACCAGAGCCAAATCCGGAGTCGCACCACGCACCACGGGCTATGAATGTTCCGTCTCTTCCGTCCCGAAGGGGCACCAACATATCAGCCCAGGGCAACGCCCTGGGAACCGAGTCCCGCTTGCTCGGCAAGCCCTGAAAGGGCGGCACATCGGACGGCCCCAGCAATGTTTCGCCCTTTCAGGGCTAAGACCGATACGACAATCTGAAACCTGGGGCTGGGGCGGCGCTCCCGCTGGTCGCTTTGCCCCAGGCTGGTGTGTGGCTGCCCCTTTCGGGGCGGGAGAGGGAAACGGAGCGACGATCACGTCTGGTGATGCTTCAGTTCCGCAGCGGCGAACTAGTGCTTCAACAAGGCTAAAAGAATGGGTTGGAGTCCAGCCTTCAGGCTGTTCCGGACAGGCTAAAGCCTGGACTCTACCTAGCTTCTGCGGTCAGAATTCTTACGAATTCTGCTACCCCCATATCTCGGCTTAGGTATGATTCCGGGTTGGAATGTGACCATTCACAACACTCGGCCTGACCGCCCGTCCGAATCAAACACCTTGCGCCACGTCTCACCGACTGAATACCCGTTTGCCTCTCACTGGCTCGATTTGTCGGGCCTGCGGTATCACTACGTCGATGAAGGTGCTGGAAAGCCAGTGCTCTTTGTTCACGGCAATCCGACCTGGAGCTTCGCCTGGCGGAGGCTGATCAAGGCCCTCTCACCCAGCCATCGCACGATCGCCGTCGACCATGTCGGCTGCGGGTATAGCGACAAGCCGCAGGAGTATGCCTACACGATCGATTCGCATGTGGCGAATCTTTGCCGATTGATCGAGACGCTCGACTTGCGCGACATCACCCTTGTCGGACATGACTGGGGCGGGTGTATCGGGATGGGAGCGGCCGTTGAGATGCCCGACCGCTTCTCGCGGTTCGTGCTGATGAACACTGCCGCCTTTCGCTCGAAGGCGATCCCACTGCGGATCGCTGCCTGCCGTATTCCGGGCCTGGGAGAGTTGGGCGTGCGGGGGCTGAATCTCTTTGCCGGATCAGCCCTGTGGATGGCGGTCGAGAAGCCGATGACCCCCGAGGTCAAGTCGGGGTTCATCGCCCCGTACGATAACTGGGCCAATCGCATCGCGACGCATCGGTTCGTGACCGATATCCCGCTCGATCCGTTCCATCCAAGCTATGACCGGCTGGTCCGGATCGAAGAGGGACTGGTTCAGTTTCAGTCGCATCCTCTGAAACTGTTCTGGGGCGAGAAGGACTGGTGCTTCACGACGAAGTTCCTCGACGAATGGACCGAGCGCTTCCCGAACGCAGCCGTCACACGCTACCCCGATGCCGGGCATTACGTCTTCGAGGATGCGCATGAGCGGATGATCCCAGAATTGCAGGCGTTTCTGGGTGTGAGTGAGCCCTCCGGGTTGGAGTCCAGCCTTTAGGCTGCCCGGACAGGCTAAAGCCTGGACTCCAACTACTCCATCGTGTCGCGGAGCAACGCTATGCAGCCCATCGCTCTTCAGGTCTCCCTGTGGTTGTCCTTGGCCAGCCTCGCATACGGCGAACTCCCCTCGCCGCGGCTGGATCGCTTGTCGGCGCTCGGCGTGAACCAGGGGGCAGAGGTCGAGATCGAAGTGATTGGCAACGACCTGGAGGGGCTGACCGGGTTGGTGTTTGATCATCCCGGGTTGAGTGCCACACCCGTCGAGGGGAAGGAACGCGGGTACAAGATCCGGGCGACAGCGGAGACGCCCCCGGGGACGTATGATGTGCGGACCCTGGGACGGTTCGGCGTCAGCAGCTCGCGGCTCTTCGCCGTCAGTCGCGGTCTCAAAGACATCGCTGATAGCGGCAAGAATCACAGCCCCCCCGAAGCCCAGGTGATCGAGATCAACTCGGCCATCAATGGCCAGGCGGATGGCAATGCCGAGGACATTTTTAAGTTCATCGGACCGGCGGGCAAGCGGCTGTGGATCGATTGCCAGGCCCAACGGCTCGACTCCGACCTGGATGGGCAATTGAGTGTTGTCGATGCGCAGGGGCGGACCATCGCGACGAGTGCCGATCATTACGGCACCGATCCGTTCATTGATGTGACGCTCCCCGGCGATGGGGAATACTTCATCGTCCTGCATGATCTGTCGTATCGCGGAGGAGCCCCCTATCGATTGGTCGTGTCAGACCTGTCGCATGTCGAACTGGTCTTCCCGGCTGTTGTCCAAGGCGGCACCACGGGAAAGTTCACGGCGTATGGAACCAACTTGGGCGCGGGAGCGAAGCCCTCGACCTGGACGGTCCAGGACCAACCGCTCGATGAACTCCCGTTCGAAGTCGCCATCGGCACCGATGCATTGGCGGTCGGGGGCTATCGCTTTGCGAGCCATCCGACGCATCACTCCGTCTTGCCCACGGCAGCCACGGCGACACTCCTCGGAATGCAGATCGCTCCCGAGCCGCTGGCCAATACATTCAACGGAGCCCCGATTCTCATCACGGACCAACCGGTCAGCCTCGAAGTCGAACCGAACAATGGAAAGGACAAGGCCCAACCACTGGTCCTTCCCACCGTCATCGCTGGGCGATTCGACGCTCCCCAGGACGCCGACTGGTTTGAGTTCACAGCCGATGCCGACGAGAACTACTACTTCGATGTCTATTGCGAACGGATCGCCGGGCGGGCAGACCCCTACCTGGTGGTGTTCGACGAACAGGAGAACCGTGTCGCCGAACTCGATGACTACGGCCACCGGATCAGTGCCTTCGATGGCCACTTACGCGACCCATCGGCCCAGGCGGTGAGGCTCTCCAAAGACAAGAAGTACCGCGTCTTGGTCCAGGACCGCTACCGGCGCGGCGGCGGGCGATACCAGTACGTCCTCGAAATCCGCAAGCCCCAGCCCGACCTGTTCGCAGCTGTAATCCACGGTAGCAACCCAGCTCCCAGCGGGTTCAACTTCTATAAGGGAACGGCCAACTTCCTCGATGTGGTGATCCACCAGTGGGAAGGATACAACGGACCGATGACGGTCACCGCTGAGGGGTTGCCGCCGGGGATGCACGCCGTGCCGCTGCGGATCGCGTCGAACACGCGGGGTACATTTGTCGTGTGGACCGATGAGGACGCCCCCGATTGGAACGGGAGTCTCAAACTCACGATCGAAGGGGAACGCAACGGGGAGAAGTTCAAACGCGAGGTCCGGCCCTACACCCGCGTGAGCAACTCGCTGAGTTCCAGCCGACCGACGCGCGAGATCGCCGCGTCGATTCGCGAACTCGGCCCGTACTCCGTGACCTGCGTACCAAGCGAGCTATCGATCGAGGCGGGCAAGGAGGCCCAAATCAAAGTCACCGTGAAGCGGCTCTGGCCCGACTTCAAAGACAAGGTCGCCCTGCAACCCCTCAACTGGCCCGGCAACATTCAACTGAGCAATTTCGACATCGCCGGGGACCAGACCGAGTCCACTGTTACGGTCAAGATCCAAGACAACTCGCAACCGGGCGTGTACACACTGTCGCTCCTTGGCCAGGGGCAAGTGCCGTTCCACAAAGATCCCGCTTCGAAGGAACGCCCGAACACGCTGGAGTCGATCCCCAGCCGCCCCTTCACGATCACGGTGACCCCGATGGTGAAGCCGTAAGGCGCTAACCGTGGGATAGGCTTCCAGCCTGTCAAATGTCGCCGGACTCTCCGGGTCCGGTGAACCGACGCCCGCCAAGCAGAACAGCCCCCAAGCCCGAGTGAACCGTATGCGTTCACAGGACGACCTCTCCGCAGGTCACTGTGGTTCACCGGATCCGGAGAATCCGGCGACTTGGGGCCACTCGGTGGTACGACATCATGGCTTTCACATTTCGGAATGACAGGCTGGAAGCCTATCCCACGAGGCGAGGGCGGAGATCGTTTTGCCACTCTCCCTCACCCCCCAGCCCCTCTCCCGGGGGCGTCAACGCCATGTTCGCTGACGGAGCGACGCGGATGATCAGCGAAGCGATTGATCTGGGCTTCCACGCGACATTTGTCGGTCCCGCGGATATAATATATTCTCCGCGAGGGCTGGAATGATGCCTTGTTCCGGCTCCCCTTTCCCTCGGGAGAGGGGAGAGGGGTTGAGGGTGAGGGGTTGAGGGTGAGGGTGAGGGTCGCGTCAAGTTGATGCCCAAGTCATGGCATCATTCCTGACCGCGCGGAGAATAATTAGAACAGATGATGATCGCGTCCCATCGTGGACGGCAACCCGAGGTGTGGTCAATGCGTGGTGTTTGGCTGAGTGTGTTCTCCCTGTGCTTCTTGGTCTCTTCGTTGTTGGCGGAGGAGTTCAAGCGTGTCACTCCGCTGGCCTTGAAGGATGCAGAGGCCACTGTCGAAGCCGAGATGAAGGGCTACTCCGAGCCAATTGAGCATGCCGGGGTGAACATCGACATGCTTCCCATCCAAGGCGGCAAGTTCCTGCTGGGGAGTCCCGCCACCGAAGAGGGCCGGGCGGACGATGAAGGGCCGCAGAGTGAGGTCGAGATCGCTCCGTTTTGGATGGCCAAGACCGAACTGACGTGGGACGCGTACGATGTGTGGGGCGAGAAGACCGACCAACTGCGGCGGAAGTTTACCGGCCTGACTCCCACGGAACGCGATGCCGGGGCGGACGCTGTGACCCGCCCGACGCCGCCGTATACCGATATGAGTTTCAATATGGGCAAGGGAAAGTTCCCGGCGATTTGCATGACGCAGCACGCCGCCCGGACCTATTGCAAATGGCTTTCGATGAAGACCGGGCGATACTACCGGCTCCCCACCGAGGCCGAGTGGGAATACGCCTGCCGGGCGGGAACGACGACAGCCTACTCCTTCGGCGACGATCCCGCAGCCATCGGCGACTACGCGTGGTTTGGCGAGAACAGCAGCGGCAAG
>JAYSVZ010000342.1:0-1890 GCA_043718305.1 Planctomycetota bacterium
CGGGCCGTTTCGTGCGGCGTTGAGGGCTCGCGACGAACGCTATCTGCTGGCCGTTCCGTCGAACACGCTGTTCCGCGATGCCGAAGTTCCGCCGCCCGAGTACTCGGGCCGCGGCCGCCATCCCCAGACGCCGTGGCAGCGCGTCGATCGGTGGTGCCGGTCGCTCCCCGAGACCGCCTGGACCACGCTCGACGTGCGCGACGGCGAGAAGGGACCGCTCGAGTTCGATGTCACCATCCGCCGCGTCCAAGCCCGCACACCGAGCGGTGGCACGGGGCCGGACGAGATGCTGTTCATCACGCGCGAACGCCAGTCGGACGGAACACTCAAACACGACTATTACCTCTCGAACGCCGACCCCGCCACACCCGTCATCAAGTTCGCCCGCGCGGCCAAGTCCGAACACCGCATCGAAGAATGCTTCCAACGCGGCAAGAGCGAGGCGGGCCTGGGCGACTACCAGGTCCGCCACTGGATCGGGTGGCATCACCACCAAACGCTGTCGCTGATCGCCGCGTGGTTCCTCAACGAACAGACGCGGCGGGGAAAAAAATACAGACCCCCGCGATGACGGTCCCACAAGCCCGCCGCCTGATCGCCGCCCAGATCGAATACCGACTCCAATCCAACACTCCCGCACACATCACCGCGACCGCCCAACGCTGGCTCCAACGAAACGAACTCGCCCGAGCCTCACGCTACGAATCCCGTAACATCCTCCCGCCACTCAAGAACCGCCTCAGAACCTAAACCGGACAGTAGAAGTAGTACGAGTTCATCCTAACCGTGCGAGGTGTAAGCCGGCTCATCACGGCTTCCACGGTCCGACGAATTCGATCAGGTTTCCATCGGGATCGCGGTAGTTGGCCAAAGCCACACCGGCGGGAAAGCCTTCCGGCAGCGGGACGGGGCACTTGGCGATCGGTTTGGCTCCGGCCTTTTCCGCACGGGCCACCGCGGCGTTGACGTCTTTCACGGCGAGCGTCAGATAGCGGTATCCGTACGACGAGTGGATGAACGTGTTGTCGACGCGGGCACCGGGTGCCGTCTTGAACTGCATCAGCTTCAGCTTGGTGGCCTTCTCACCCTTGCCGAGCACCAGCACATGCACATCCAGTTGCAGCTTGTTGGACAGACCCGTATCCAAGGCGAACTGCGGCGGAACTTGGAAGCCGTCGATTTCCTCGAAGCCGATCACGTCCTTGTAGAACTTGACGGACTTGCCGATGTCGCTGACCACCATGCCGAGATCGATGACGTCCGAAGCGAAATTGGTTTCCGGGGCCGCTTGTTGATTGGCGGAAACGCCCAGGGCGAAAGCCAGGGCACCGATCAGTCCGACGGTGAGCAGACGGGAGACGTGTTTCATGGATTCACTTTCCGAAGTTGAGAATGGTCGCGGCCCCAACCGGCATGCGGCCGCATGTCATCACGATGACAGCGGGGCGTACGTTACCCCGCGGGCTCACGGCCCCGCAACTGATTGCAACCGCGCGTCGGCGCTGAAGTCCCGACGAGAACTTGCGACCGCGGCCCGATCGGGGTGACCCACGCGAAGGGGTGCAGTCGTTAATTGGTGGTCACATTCCGGTCCCCTCTCCTCCGTCTTCGGGGGAGAGGGTTAGCCCAGGGCAAGCGACCATCGGGAGCGCCGCCCTGGGTGGCGACCGTCACAGATTGTGGAGCCCTGAAAGGGCGGCCCTATGTCCATCGAATGAATAGTGCCGCCCCTTCAGGGCTTGGTATTCCCGATCCTCCGCCAACCCAGGACGTTGCCCTGGGCTGGGCATTGAGGCAGCCGCTTGAAAATGATCTACCAAGAATCGAGGCGATTCGAGTATAGAGCCATCCATGGAGGGCTCTCATGGACGAGAAGCATCAGGAACAGCT
>JAYSVZ010000343.1:0-1890 GCA_043718305.1 Planctomycetota bacterium
GGGATAATCGGGAATGTCAGAAGGCGACGCGATGGGGTTGATGGCCGGCGTTACGGAGAACCGCTCGTAGTATTTTGGCTCCCATACGTCCGCCACCCACTCCCAAACATTGCCGTGCAGATCGTGAAGCCCGAAGGGATTCGCAGGCAATTCGCCGACCGCGTGCGTTCGGCCAGCGGCGTTCCGGTCAAACCAGCCCACCCGCGACAAGTCTGCGTCCGCGTCGCCAATCCAGAACTTCGTCGGCGATCCGGCGCGGCACGAAAATTCCCAGAGCGCTTCGGTGGGCAAGCCGTAGCCCGCCCCACTGAGCGGGATCACCACCTCGCCGAGTCGGATCGAATACGGCTTCACGTTTTCGGTCGCGTTCAGTTTGGCACAAAAATCAACGGCCTGGTTCCAATTCACTTTCTCCACCGGGTAGTTCTGCGTGTCGAAGTTGGCGACAGCCGCCTGGCCCGCTCCGCTGCGGGAGAAGTAAGCGGGGTTCGTCCCCATAATCGTTTCGTATTCCTTCTGAGTCACCTCGTGAACGCCCAGGTAGATCGGTCGCGTAAGCACGACCTTGTGCTGCGGCGCTTCACTCTGAAATCGCTCCTGCCACTGCGAATTCGCGTCCATTTCCTTGCGCTGTGCTGCGATCTCTGTCGGCGTACTTCCCATCAGGAACTCACCCGGCGGGATGAGGACGAACTTCATCCCAATGGAGTTCGTGTACTCCACCGGCACACCGAGTTGCTGAGCCCAGTCCGCTTGACGAGCCTTGGCTTGTTTGTCATCGATCTCGATGGGCACCGCTGGTTTCGCAGGCTCGGTGGGAGGTTGCGGGGGAGTCGCGGGAGTCGCAGGAACGACCACCACCGGAGTCGGCTGCGGTTCGGCGACCGGCGGACGCATCTCCAGCTTCACCACTGCGCGGCCCAGGCGGTTGATCGTGAGCTGGGAGGTCGTGATCTCAAAGCGGTCGTTACCGCCGCGCAGCTGGACCTGATACTCCCCGTTGACGAGTTTGGCGGACCACTGGTTGTCGGCTTGGAGGAGTTCGATCTCCTCGCCGCCGCGCGTCACGACGACCTTCACATCGTTCGGGAGTTTTCCGTCGGGTGAGGTCACTTCGACCGTGCCGTTGCGGGTGGTAATCAGCAGGACGGCAGCCAGGAGTACGATCGCCGCGAACCCCGCCAAAGCGGTTCGCCAACGGCGGCGCGGTGGTTCTGGATTCTGCTCCCTCTCCCCCGCAGTGGAGTCACTCGTGATAGACAAGTCGATCGCGGGGGCGAGGGGACCGGAATCGCGGCAATCTGCCAGCACACCCGCCAGCGCCTCGGCAAACTCACCCGCCGTGGCGAACCGATCTTCCGGACGGCGCGCGATGGCCTTCCAGCAGACCGCCTCCAACTGCGGATCGACATCGCTGCGAATCACGCCGGGGCGAGTGGGGGTCTCGTTCCGGACCTTGTACAACACATTCGACACGCTGCCGGTATACACGGGCCTTCCCGCCAACAGCTCATACAGCATGGCCCCCAGGCTGTAGATGTCGGTCGCGGCCCCGATCTGGTCGGATTCCCCCACGGCCTGTTCCGGCGACATGTAAGCGGGGGTGCCGATGATCGCGCCGGACTGCGTCACACGGGCATCGGTCTCATGCACCATCCACGCCAGCCCAAAGTCCATCACGATCGGCTCGCCGCTACGGTCGATCATCACATTGGCGGGCTTCAGGTCGCGATGCACGACCCCGGCCCGGTGCGCGGCATCCAAGGCCAACGCCAGCTTGCGAATCAGATCGGCGATCTGCCGCGTGGTGAATGTGGCACCCCGCTTGATGGCCTGCGCCAGCGTCTCGCCGTCGATGAAAGCCATCGTCAGGTAATGCTGGCCGTCCTG
>JAYSVZ010000344.1:0-1889 GCA_043718305.1 Planctomycetota bacterium
TGTCGCGGCAGAGGATCAGGCCGAGGGTCGGTTGATCCACCGCCGGGTCTCGCAGCAGTTCGTCCACCGCTGACAAGTAAAAACTCATCTTGCCCGCGTGCTCCGGCTCGAAGGACCGCATTTTCAAGTCGATGACGAAGTAGCAGTGCAGCCGGCAGTGATAGAACAGCAGGTCGATCGAAAACTCTTCGCCGCCAACTTCGAGCGGATACTGCTGGCCGACGAAGGCGAAGCCGATCCCCAGTTCCAGCAAGAACCGGCGGATGTGGGTGATCAGCCCGGCTTCCGCCTCCCGTTCATGGGCGTCGGTGGCGAGCGTCAGGAAATCGAAGTTGTACGGGTCTTTGAGCAGTTGCTGCGCGAGGTCCGATTGCGGTGCGGGAAGGGTTCTGTGAAAGTTGGTGACGGCGCGGCCCTGTCGAGAGTAGAGATCGGACTCGATCCAGTGGAGCAGCATCGAGCGGGACCAACCGTTGGCAATCGTTTGTTCGGCATACCAGAGACGTTTGTTTTGGTCCTTCAGCTTCTCGATCAGAATGACGTTGTGGAACCACGGAATCTTGGCCACCGCCGGTGGCCAAATTGGGGAATTCAATTCCCGCGCAGGCTGCGCGAGATTTGCTGCGCTCAGTGACTGTCGCTTCGCACTCCGCAATTGTCCCGCAGCCTGCGGGACAATTGCGGAAGCCGCCTGTTTTGCAAGCTGCGATTCCGTGGATTTGCCCTTTTCGGCCAATTGTCCCGCAGGCTGCGGGACAATCTCACCTTCTGACTCATACGCCAGATAGAAGGCCCGCATGCGATAAACATTGGTTCGCGAGAGTCCACTCATCTCGGGAAACTCCGAACGTAAGTCGGCAGCCAATCGGTCGATCACCTTCGCGCCCCAGCCTTCGCGACGCTGGCGCTGAACGATGTCGCGACCGATACTCCAGTAGAGAACGATCAGCTCGGAATTCACCGCCAACACAGCCTTGATCTGAGCCGAACGAATGCGGCCCTTGATCTCGTCCAACAGCTCAACGTAGCCAGCGGGAATTGAGAGCTGTTCCGACGACCGTCGTGGGGAGAGCGCGGTCTTTGATGTCTTCGATTTCGCCGCCTGCTTCTTCGCCATGTTGGTTTGCCGTGATGTCAACTCGGTGAGGCAGTATGAGATGGCCAGCATACGCAGCCAATCAATGCCATTCCAATCACTGTCGCTCATTGATCGAACACGCTGGTTGAAGCTCCATCTACCAACAAACCCAAACGGAATGCGCCGCTGCGATTTCTTCCTTCTCCAATCCACTCGGCCGTCATTCTTCCGTCTGGCCTCGAAATCAGAGACCCATAGTGCTACCGCCTCGACTTCCGATCACCTTCTGAGACGGATGCCATGTCTTTTCGCGCACGATGCGAGCGACCTCGCGCACGATGCGGGCGACCTCGCGTGTGAAGCGGATGCGGACTCGTTGCGTCACGCCGGTTCCGCGCATGATGCCGAACGAATCGGTCAGGTGCCGCTTCAAGTCGAAGTCCGTCGGGCGCTGGATGGGGATCTGCTGCGCTTGAATATCGACGGCACTGATCCGGTTCACCTTGTAGTGCCGGACTTCGTTGTGTTCGCGGGCGAAGGCCACCAGGTACAGCGCCCGCTTGTGATGCACGATGCCGTAGGGATAGACCTCGACCGTCACCGGCTCGGTCGCGCGCTGAGACTGATACGTGACGAACGCGACCTTGGAATCCTCACAGGCGATCATCAATTGGTCGATGATCGCCGTGTGGTTGGAGTAATCGCTGGCACCGAACGACGTGGCGTGAAAGATCGCGGCCAGCTTGGCGAGGTACTTCACCGCCGCGTCGCCGAGCGCCGAGCGAATCTTGCGGAAGGCCGAGTGTGCTCC
>JAYSVZ010000345.1:0-1888 GCA_043718305.1 Planctomycetota bacterium
ACATACTCCCGCAGCTTCTCGTCGACCCGCTGGCGAAGCTGGGCAAAGACGGTCGAGGACGAAAGATCGGAGGTGACGGTGCTGGGGGACATCGGCGAAGAATGGCGGCGAAGAATGGCTCAGAGGAGCGGTCTGCCGAAAAGTGTATTCGGGTGGGGTACTCAATCCAAGGCGATGGTCACGATTGCACGACTTGCGGCTGAAATTCGTGCATGCTGCGCATTGACGCTGGTCTGTCTTCGGGTCTCCCAAAGAGCACGACAGAACCATTTTCTGACTCCACGAAATAGCGGCAGCCCAGATGAGCGAGGAAGAGGGTGGCGTGAGGTCTTCGATTCGCTTACGTTAAGGACCATTCGACAAATGATCGTCGTGGTTTGCTCCGCGAACCAACGTTGGATCGCGGAGCGATCCACGACGATCGGACAGTTGTTGATCGAGCAATCCTAAACGACATCATCGGCTCGCCACCACGAAAGATGGTCGACTCACTCCTCATGCCGGACTATCAATACACTGCCCGTGATGCCTCCGGTTCTGCCGTATCGGGCGTGATTGCCGCCACATCCCCTCAAGATGCGCTCGCCCAGCTCGGGGCGAAGCAGCTCTTTCCGAGTAAGATTGATCTCGCGGAAACGGCCAAGACCCAGCAGAAACAGGTCTCCCGCCGGGTTCCGGCCCGCCACTTGGCGAACTTTTATTCTCAATTGGCCGACCTGCTGAAGTCTGGGGTTCCGTTGCTGCGGTCGCTCGAGCTGCTGACTGGGCAGACGCGGCATCCGGCCCTCAAGGCGGTCCTGGAAGACGTGAAGGGCGAGGTCGCCAACGGTTCGCGGCTCTACGATGCGATGCGGGCTCACCCGCGGGCGTTCAGCGAGCTGGTGTGCAGCATGATCCGCGCTGGCGAGGAAGGGGGCTTCCTGGAAGATGTGCTCAAGCGGATCGCGACGATCACCGAGCACCAAGAGGCGATGAAGGGGAGCGTCATCGGAGCCCTCGTCTATCCGATGTTTCTGGTCGTCGTTGGCGGGATCGTGGTTTCGGTCTTGATTGTCTTCTTTGTGCCGAAGTTCATGCCGACCTTTGAACGGATGCAGGAGACCGGTGATCTGCCCTGGGCCACGACGGCCCTGATGGCGATGTCGAACGGGTTGCGGGCCTACTGGATGTGGGGACTGGCGGCCATCGTCGCCGCCGGATTTGGCATTCGCGAATGGCTCAAGAGCCCGGCGGGGCTGGCCCAGTGGAGTCGATGGCAACTCAAGACGCCCGGACTGGGGCGCGTCTTGCGAAGCCTTTCCATCGCTCGCTTCTGCCGCGTTCTGGGGACGCTGATGCAGAACGGCGTTCCGCTGATTCAGTCGCTGAAGATCGCTCGCGACGCCGCTGGCAATCGTGTGATCGGCGAAGCCATCGACGCGGCGACCGAGAATATTTCCGCCGGCAAATCACTCGCTCGCCCGCTCTCCACGAGCGGTGAATTTCCGGTGGAGGTGGTCGAAATGATCGCCGTCGCGGAAGAGGCGAATAACCTGGAAAATGTCCTGATTGGAATCTCCGACAACCTGGAGCGCCGCAGTGACCGCGAGTTACAGATTGCGATTCGATTGCTGGAGCCGGTTCTGCTCCTGATGATGGCGATGGTCGTGCTGTTTGTGTTTATCGCCCTCCTGGTCCCGATTCTCCAAAGCTCAGGAGCCGTGTAAGGAGAACGCCAGTCCTCCACCGCCGAAGTCCCACATCACCAAGGCCAGAGTCCGAATCGCAATTCGCACTCGTCCCAGGAACGCCCCCTGCTTCCGCCCTGAAAGGGCACCGACATACCAGCCCAGGGCCACGCCCTGGGTATCGATTCCGCCTTGCTCGCCAAGCCCTGAAAGGGCGGCAC
>JAYSVZ010000346.1:0-5384 GCA_043718305.1 Planctomycetota bacterium
GGCATGACGGGCGGCCACATCCGTAGCCCATACTCGCCCCACGGTGCCGTCGGCGGGAGCGGTACATCAAGGGCTGGATTCGCACCGCCCAAGACTTCCATCGGCCCGTTCGGTCCCATACAGAACTGCACTCCCTTGAATTCAATCCCGCATAGTGCGCCGAGCTGCCGCATGGAGAGCGCACCGTACGCCTGCATCGTTTCCAGCGGCACTCGGACAAAGAGATCCAGCGGCGCGTGGCTCGGCTTAAACCAAAGCCAGATGACCAGGTTCGGGTGCGTCGCCGCCGGAAGGATGGCTTCCCAGGCGGTGGATGCGTGGCGGTTGTGAAAGTCGATGGTCATGGTTCGTTCTGGGGCGACTTGGCAGTGGGGCCGGACTTGGAATGGCCACATCTCTCACCCGGAAGCTTTACGCCGCTCCCCGTCGGACCACTTTGGTCACCACCGGTGTCTTCAGCGACTGCGCCACAACGCAATACCGCTCCGTCAGTTCTTCCAACTTCTTCGTCTGCGAATCATCCGCTGGCGTCGACAGGGTGATCGTCACCGTGATCCGTTGAAATCCGACCGGCGTTTCGCGGTTCACCCCCATCGTGCCTCGGAAGTCGATTTCCCCATCGGCCTGAATCGTTCCGTTCGTGAACTCGATCCCCATCGCGGTCGACACCACACAGACCGTCGTCCCCGCACAGCCGATCAGCGCCTCGAGCAGCATCGCGGCGCTACATGCCCAACGCCCGTCTCCGCCCGTCAACTCATGCAGGCCGGCGGCTGTGGTTGGTCCGCGTCCCGTCGGGATCAAGCAGGCACATGCCTCGCGGTCGAGAGTCCCACTGGCCGTCAGGACCACTTGGGCTGCGGTCGGGTCTTCTCGGAAGCGAGCCTTGATCGGAGCCTGGAGGGTGCGAAGTTCTTCAGCGTTCATGAGAGGGGCTCGTGGCGAATGGGGGACAACAGCAGATTGTGAATCGTCCAGCGACTCTTGACCAGAGCTAGTCCCGATCAAAGCAACGCACTGTCTCAATCGGGGCGCTCTACTTCTGGCTGAATACTAAGAACTGAATACTGACGACTGAGAACTGACAACTCCCCCGGAGTGAAACACTACTGATCGAAGAAGCCGCCCTCTAGGAACTCCAGCGCAAACGGAGCCAGGATCAGGAGTACGGTCGCCATCATCACCAGCATCGCCGGAAAGAGCATCTGCACGCCCGCCTCTCCGGCGAGCGTTTCCGCCCGTTGGGTCCGCTTGATGCGCAGTAGATCGGCTTGGCTGCGGAGGACATGCGCGAGCGGGGAGCCGTGCTCTTCGCCTTGGATGATCGAACCGACGAGACTCGTGATCTCATCGTCTTGCAGTCGATCGCGAAGGGACTCGAGCGCCGCAGAGCGGTTGCGACCGAGGCTGAGTTCGGTGAGTACGCGTCCGAACTCTTCGCCGACCGGTTGTTCCTGGAACTCGCGGACCGCCTCGCGAAGGGCGTTGAGGAAGGTCGCCCCGGCCTCCATGAGGAGGTTCACCAAGTCCAAAAAATAGGGGAGCCGCGTCTTGATCCGCCACATCCGGCGGACCGCTTGGGAGTGCAACCGCCGCCGAAGCAGCACGGCAACCAAGACCACCAGTACCGCTGCCATCACCAGCCCGGCGATTCCGAACTCGCGAAGGCAAAAGATCGTGCCCGGGATCGCCAGCAACACGGAGCGAATGAACAACGCGGCCAGCCACTCTTCCGGCTTCCAGGCCCGTAGCGCGCCCGACACATGGAGATCGCGCTGCACACTGGGGAGTTCATCGACAAACAAGCGACGAAACAGCCCCGCCAACATCGCCACCAGCGGTTCAAAGAACCGCACCGTCGCACTGCCTCGGCGAAGATCGGCCCAGCGCACGCGATCAAAGCGGTCGGGATCTACCGGCCCCGCCTCGCGAGTCAAACCACTCCGGACCGTCACCACCAGCACAGCCACAGCCGCACCCAAGAGACCACTGGAGAGCCAGGGAAGAGACATGGCTAGAAGTTGGGCAAGGGAGAATTGACGAGATGCTGGACTCCGAAAGGGTAGCAAAGAATCGCCGTTGGTTGCGACCCCGGGCGATCCTCTGTCACCCCCGTCACCACCAAGTATTCTCCGTGCGGTTAAGAATAATGCCATGACATCGGGCATGCTCTTCACGCGCGGCCCTCACCCCCAACCCCTCTATCGAGGGAGAGGGGAGCCGGATCTAGGCATCTTTCCTGGAGTCGTTTGAAGGCTGCCTGAAGTCTGTACTCCGACGCCATCGCCCCCTCACTCTTGATGATGACCCCGCCGAACATCAAGCTGTGGCACCGCTCAAGTCCATCATCCCCCGGATCGCCGCTCCGCATGACTGCCCCTTATCTCATTCGCCTGGCCGAACGGCTGTCGACCGGGTTGCGGTACATCGTCGCTGAGCGGCGGCAGCGGCATCGCGATTTCTTGTTGTCGAAGCAACAACCGGATGGGGGCTTCTCCGGACGAGAGGGGGGCTCTGACCTGTACTACAGCTCCTTCGCCGTGCGGGGACTGCAGATCTTGGGCGAGCTTTCCCCCGAGGTCGCCACGCAGTTGCATGGCTATCTGCGGGGCTTCGATTGGCGAACACTGGGCGTCATCGATCTAATGAACTGGTTGTCGATGTCGGCGATGGTCCAACTCGCGGGCGGTCCCGATGCCTTGCTGGATGCCCCCGCAGATTGGCCGGATCAGATCGCAGCCAAGCTGGAGTCCCTGCGGACGAAAGATGGCGGTTACGCGAAGGGGGACGATGGAGCGACGGGCAGTACTTATCACACGTTCCTCGTCGAATTGACCTACCAACTTCTCGGCAAGTCGGCCCCCCGTCCGAACGCACTGGCCCAGTTTATTTACGACCGCCAACGTGATGACGGAGGGTTCGTCGAGATCGCCCCCATGAAACGGAGTGGCACCAACCCGACAGCCGCCGCGTGCGCGATCCTCCATATGCAGGGCCGCATCGACGCCGAAATGCGGGAGGACATCGCCGCGTTCCTCGTCGATGTTCGGACGGATGAGTCGGCCTATCTCGCCAACTCTCGAATTCCGATCGCCGATGGCCTCTCGACATTCACCGCGGTCTTGACGGCGCAAGATGTCGAGGTCGCCGCCCTCGTCGACCCGCCGGTTCTGCGAAGCTACGTGGCGCAGCATCTCGAGCTGGCGACCGGTGGGTTTCGAGCTGCGGAGTGGGATACGGTGGCCGATGTGGAGTACACGTTTTATGGGTTGGGGATCTTGGGATTGCTCGGGCCGCCGGCGCACTGATTCTCAGATCAGGTGAAGGGTGGTATTCTTCATACGTCAGGCGTTGATCGCCTTTCGTGTCGCCTGACGGGTGTCGCGCATGTCCTACCGCTCGCTGAAACGACTGCTGGGGGAAACGAGTCTGGAGCGGAAGTGCCGCTTCCTGCTCGGGTCGTCGCTGATCATCCTGATCAGCGGAAGCTTTTACTGGTATGCGCAGCGAAACCTGACCGTGATTAAGGCTCAATATCGGCAGCGGGCCCAGTTGTTGATTTCGCAGAACCTGCAAACGACGCACTGGAGTTCTGATGCCCAAGACCCCACGTCGAAAGCGAAGATCCAGGAACTGGCCAATGCGCTCAAGCCCACCGATCTTCGCGAGTACAAATGGCGATTCATCGGTGCCAATTGGCAGGACGCCCCGACAGAAGACCGACCGAGCGAAGAGGCCGAGTACGAGGCCTTACGGCGGCTGGAAAGCGGTGAGCCGTACTACGTCTATGAAGACACCGGTCACAACGGCGAAGGGGATGACCCCACGTACCAATACTTTGAACCGATCCGCGTTTCCAAGAGTTGTGTCGCCTGTCACCAGCAACTGCTCATCGATCAGAAACGGACTCAAAAGCTGACCACCGGAGAGTTGATGGGTGTGGCGAAGATGACTTTTCCCCTCAGTGAGACCCAGCGGGAGATCGCCAAGAACAATGCCTTGCTGATCACATTGGCACTCGTCACGGGGTTCCTCGCCATGACCGTGTCGTACCTCATCGTGCGGTACATCATCGTCAAGCCGGTGCTGCACTTGAAAGAGGTCTCCGATGCGGTCGCGCATGGTGACCTCGATAAGCGGGCCGACATCCGCACGGGGGACGAGTTCGAAGAACTCAGCCATGCCTACAACCGCATGCTCCGCCATCTCGTCACGACCCAGGACGAACTGCGAACCGTGAACAGCAGCCTCGATGGCAAGGTCGGCGAACTCGCCCAGGCCAACCTCAGTCTACACGAGATGAATAAACTCAAGAACGACTTTCTCGCCACGATGAGTCACGAACTGCGCACCCCGCTGAACAGCATCCTCGGATTCAGCGATCTGCTGTCATCCTCAGATCAACTGAGCGAGCGGTATCGAAAGTTTGTGACCAACATTCAGACCTCGGGTAAGCATCTGCTGACGTTGATTAACGACATCCTCGACCTCGCGAAGATCGAGGCGGGCAAGATGGAACTGCACCCCGTCGAGTTCCCCGTCGCTGATCTCGTCGAGCGGATGACCGCAGCCATGGCGGGGATGGCCGAACGCAAGAATATCGAACTGGTGACCGCGGTCGATCCCGAGTTGCCGATCGCTCGGCAAGACTCCGGAAAGCTGCAGCAAGTGCTGTACAACTTGCTCTCGAATGCCGTGAAGTTCACGCCCGAAGGGGGCCGGATCAAGGTGTTGGCTCAGCCTCACGGCGTCGATGAGATCGACTTCATCGTGGCCGACACGGGGATCGGGATTCCGCTGGAAGACCAGGCTGTGATCTTCGAGAAGTTCCGCCAGGGTCGTTCATTGCCGGGTCAGGACCGCGACGCGATGACCCGCGAGTACGAAGGGACCGGCCTGGGACTTTCGATCGTGAAGGAGCTGTGCCGACTCATGAAAGGGGAGGTGTTCCTCGAAAGCGAGTTCGGCAAAGGGAGTACATTTACCGTGCGAGTGCCGTTGCGACTCGACAACGTCGGTTCGAACCTGGAGTCCGATTCGTCAACACTGCCTCTGGAGTTACGTAAGGTCCGGATGGCCTCGCTGGGCTTCCCGGAACGGGCGGATTCGAATCGCAATCCTTGATCGATATCGTCACGACGGAAGTCGTGTCATCCTGACCTTTGACCCATTGGAATTCCGTGACATGATGAAACCTTTGTTGGTTCTCCTCGTTCTCCTCGTTCCTCATCCGCTGTGGGCGGCAGATCCGGGGGCTCTCCCCTTTCGAGCGGGAGCAGCCACCAGCAACATCACGCCGGAGATCGGCCTCGACATCATCGGGGGATTCTCGCCGATCCCGTCCACACACATTCATGACGAACTCCATGCGCGGTGCCTGGTCC
>JAYSVZ010000347.1:0-1878 GCA_043718305.1 Planctomycetota bacterium
AAGCCTTCGAGGGGACGATGGGTGTGTCCGAAGCAGACCTGACTCACCCCACGATCTGGTCCATGGCCAATCTCATGAAGGTACTTCAGCAACCGGTCCGCCACGATCGCTCGTGGATAGACTGTATGCGACACGAGCCGGTGGATCTGGATTCGAACGACGAGCGAATAGAGCCGATGGGCCCACAAGTGACGACGAGCATGCGAAAGTCGGTCCCGCCGTCGCTCCAGCCGCTCGTGGTTCATCCGTCGGTCGGCGGCATCGCCGTGCAGAAACACCGTATCCCCCAGCCGCAAATAGAACCGGTCCCAGAAGAAGTTTTCATGCTGTCTGGAGAGTTCAGGTAACAGTTCCACGAGTGCGGGATGATCATCGTGGTTTCCCAGCACGAAGTGAAATTGGCACTCGGGCACCTGGGCGACCAGCCGCGCAAGCCAGTCGCGAGCTGCGAGGACAGTCGCTTCGGTCGAAGGGAGCGCAGACCACTTAAAGTCAAAGATATCGCCCCCCAGAACGCAGACCCGTGACCGCCGGGCGACGGCGAGAATCTCGTCTTCAATCCGGTGCGCATGCGACCTGCGAGAAAAGAGATGCAGATCCGACAGAAAACAGACCGGCCAGCGTTCGCTGGCCGCCGCAGGCGATAAACGGTTCATCAAGTCTTCCTCGCTCGGGGCACAAGCACGCTCCTGGGTCCGCGCCTCGAGTCTAGCGAATGACAGACGCGCAGGATGCATTTGTTGACGTATCTGACAAAAGTCCCTGTCGCGTGGGCTTTAGCCCACGCGAAAGTGTCTCCGCGGAAACGTGGGCTCAAGGCGGCTAAAGCCTGGACTCCAACCGATTGCTCAGTGTGGCGGGTGTCGATTCACCGGACTCTCAGAGTCCGGCGACGTTGTCGAGCCGCTCATCTCCCGCCGAGTAGTTTCCCGATCAGATTCTCATGAGGGTACGGATGCCCCGTGTGCTGGCGGAATGCTTCTCCATACTTCGTACCAATCTGCTGGCCGCGTTGCTCTGACCAACGGCGGCAGCCATCCAGGTACTCATCCAGCCCATGCTGCTGCCGAAGCCACTCCCGCTGACTGGAGTGACAGGCCAGCATCTGAAGCTTGAGATCGAACGTCTCCGAGATGTCGACAATGAACCCGGGGACGATCGGTTCTCCGAACCAGTCGATCCCTTCGATCGGGTCGACATAATAGAGCGAGGGGATCTTCGTGGTCGCCTGAGCGGGATCCCATTGATGGGTCTTGTAGTTCGGGCATGAGGCATTGAACGTCGCATCCCGCACGAGGCGGCTCGTCATCTCATGGTCCGACATGTAGTCGACCGGGGGGGCTGTGATCACGATGTCGGGGCGCGCCCGGCGGACCATCTCGGTGACTCGGCGGCGGCTTTCGTTGTCGACGCAGATTTGGAGATCCTTGAACTCCAGGCAGTGATACTCGGCCCCCAGTAGATCGGCTGCGGCCCGCGCCTCGGCCCGCCGGACTTGGGAAATCTCTTCCGGCCCCAGCACGGCACTCCCGCAATCCCCCGCCGTCATCGTGGCCATCACAATCTCACAGCCGAACTGCTTGAGACGAATGAGCGTCCCCGCACATTGCAGCTCGATGTCATCGGGGTGGGCGTGAATCGCCAAGACACGGGGTAACGCGGTCGCGGTCATTGGACATCCTGAAGTCGGTTAGCGGTCACCCGCATGCTCGCTTTCGAGGAAGCGGGTTTCAAGTGTGAATGGAATCTCAGTCGCGGAGCGACATCGCCCACAGCGTTCAGACGCTTCACGACGGATGATTCCCTCGGTTACGCGAGGTTCGAAAGCGGCGGCGGAAGTGCGACGGAGGTCACTCAACTGCGTTTGCGGCCCCGTGT
>JAYSVZ010000348.1:0-5347 GCA_043718305.1 Planctomycetota bacterium
ACCCAGTTGTGATCCGGACGAACCATCTCGCGCATCGACGACAGCAAGTTCCCCATGCCGCTGCTGGGCGAGTAATTGTTCTGATCCGTCGGGTTCGGAAGCCCCGCCTGGATCGCGGCGGCCAGCGTCGAGATCTGTGCGGACGAGGTGATCATGACATGACGAAGCACAACCCCTTGCCCCACCGTGAAGCGATCTGCGGGGATGTTCAGCTCCTCCAGAGGAGCGCCAAAGCCCGTGGTCGGACTCCCATCGCGGGCGTGGAGCAGATAGAGCGTGCCGCCCGCGCCCAGCCAATCGCGGAACGCTTGTCGTCGCGCGACATCCCATCGCGGGACATGATCGAGGACCACGGTCCCCAGACCAGCGGTTCCCGGGGCCCCGGAAGGGAAGTCCGCCTCATCGAAGACGGAGATCCCTTCGATGTTCGCCGACACATCGCGTGACGAGCGGAGTTGCACCACCTCCTGGGCCTTCATCGAACCCGGCATTTGCGGAAGCTCAGCTCGCCTCTCGTTGAATTGTCCATACTGCAGCTGCCAGTTCTGATAGCCCCCGGTGATGTAGACCACGAACTGCACGATCCGCGTCTCGCTCGCTCCGATGTAGACATCGGGCATGATGCTGGGGACATCTTCGAGACGACTGCCGCCGTTGACCGCGTTCAGTGTCAGCGGCCCATTGAACGGGACCGGATCATCATTCGCGATTTGCAGCGTGCAGAGATTGAACGCCTCTTCATGAATGACGTTCGTAAAGCCCCAGCGGACGGAGCGAACCTCCAGCGCCTCACTCGCCGTGGCCCCGGCGAGTAGGATCGCCCCCACAAGGCAGGTCAGTCGAAATCCCCAGCCCGCTCGCCAGCCCCATCGCTGAGGTGAACTCGAATCGCAACACATGGCAGGCATGGAGACGCGCATAGAGGGTGTGACCTGAAGCCGGGAATCACTACGCCAGAACGGTCGCTACCGAGAAATGGATTTCTCCCGTATCTCGCGTTTCGAGAGAATAGCTGAGAAATCGACTGCTGGCGATGGTCGCTTCTGCTAGCAAAGTAGCAGAATTCGTGAGAAATCTGCCGCCCCTGATCTTCTACTCTCGGCGACGCACGGCAGAAGTCTTTCGAATTCTGCTACGGTGTGTGGGCCTCAATTGCACTCCGCCACCAACGGCCCGGCGAGTTCTTCCAGGAAGAACAGCCGACCCGCCTGCGTCGGCATGTACGTCGACGGAATCCACGAGGTCGGCTTGTGGCGCAGGGTCATCCACAGGCTCAGGCCCTGCCACATCATGCCGCGCCCTAGCGATCCATCCGCCCCGCCGATGATGTAGTCGGCATTCAGAAACAGGCTCGGCCCGATCGTGTTGGCAAAGGCCGGGACTAGCGTGGTCCGGCTCTTGAAACTCGTGATCGCGTTCTGCTCGATCGTCAGCGGGTGCAGCTTGGCCCCCAGTCGGTGCGTCTGAGCCTTCCACTCGGCTTCGGTCTTGAACTCGGCTGCGAAGTGCGGTTCCCAGAAGGCGATGTGGCAGACGCGGCCAATGCCGAAGGCGACCGACAGCATGGCCCCGTTGGCCTTCAACTCGCCGATCCGCTCGGCATAGGTCGGCAGGACTTTTTTGGTGGCGAAGTGCCGCTGCTTCTTCGGCACGGTCAGCTTGCCGAGCGGCCCGTAGAAGGCGTGCTCCATGGCGTACTGGAACGCTCCGGAGTTATCGGAGGGCAGCGTGTTCCCCTGGGCATCGCTCCACTCATCCATGTTGAAGCCGTAGACGTGATCGCACGAGACGCCCCACTCGGTGAGGAAGTAGACCGCCCAGCGATACATCCCCATCGGCCCCACCGGCAGGATCATCGCCAGCTTCTGCCCCGCGTCCCGTGTGCGGCGAATCAACTGGGCGATCTCATGCCCCATGTAGGTATCGAAGTCCGCCAGCGTCTTGCAGGGAAACGGCTGGAACTTCGGGTGCCACCACTTCTGGCGATCGGTGATCGTGGCTGGGTTGTCATCGACACAGGCATCGATCTTGGCCAAGTCCCAACCGGCGGGGAAGAACCCCTCCATGAGGGAGCCGGAGAGCGTGGTGAGCAGATCCATGAGGGGTGTTCCGGGGTGGATGAGGGGCGAGGATGGGAATCACTGAGGCTTGAATCCCGCGATTGTGCCCGCCAAAGAAGAAAGAGGCAAACGAGGGCAGCTCAGTTGCCAACGCAGTCACCTACTCCGCATCTGAATCAGTCTGAGGCTCTTCTCGTCTTTCCAGCACGAATTCACCCATTCGCTCTGATGTCGGCTTGCGCAATTCAGCAGCAAACGATTTTCTTATAATCGACAGCGTTTCTCGTGGGTCGTGGCCGTATTCGGATTCGTGTGCGTTGGCGATGTGATGGATCATATCAGCCAGGAGAATTCCCCAAGCCTCCCGCTCGTTGAGGCCCCTGTTCTCCCAGAAACCGATGTTCAGAACGACATGCTGTTGTTGATTCGCCAACCAGACCCGGATCATCTCGACAGACGGATGAGTGAGGGCTTCTGGGGGAATGGTCAGTTCATTCTTCATCGCAGGTCTCAACGGTGAGATGATGTGTCGTGCAGGCTAACGAGTCCTGACTCCGGTCATTGCTTTTTACCAAATGCCGCCCTCAACATCGCCACTTCCTCAGCCAACCGTGGTTCCAATTCACGCAGTCGCACCGGAATGTCCATACTCGTGTGGATCACCGCCAAAACAATGACTTGTGACTCGTGCAGATCGCATACAAGAACGTGCTTCACGACTCGGTAGAAATACAGCCCTGCCGCGAACTCCTGATCGAGCCGCAGGATCTCTGGGTTCTCGCGGATGCGGTCCAGCCCCGACTGGAGGTCATCCAGATAACGATCGGCGACCTTGCGTCCCCACTGCTGGACGGAATGAGTTTCGATCTCGCGAAGATCAGCGAGTCCTCGCTCGGTCAGATGCACCGTACTCTTGGGCGAGGGGCGGTGACTGGCCATCAATTCGACTTCCGCAATAGTTTCCGAAGGTCGCCCTTGTATTCGACAGTGCGCCCTGCGGTGGCATCGCGGTATCCCTCGATGATCGCATCCCGAATCTGGGCTGCTTCCAAACGTTGCTTTTTCTCGCGGAGCAGATCACGGACGAACTCACTGGGAGTCGCATAGAGTGTCCCGTCGCCGGAATTCTGGTCGACGAATGCCCGCAACTCATCGGTGAGGGAGAGGTTGAGGGTTGAACTCATGGCAGAGACTCCGGTCGTTTGAGGGGGCTGAATATGACGATATCAGGGGGCATCGTTTGATGTCAATAATTGCCATCCAGCGCCAGCTTCTGCCCGGCATCCCGCGTGCGGCGAATCAGTTGGGCGATCTCGTGTCCCATATAGGTATCGAAGTCGGCCAGCGTCTTGCAGGGGAACGGTTGGAACTTCGGGTGCCACCACTTCTGGCGATCGGTGATCGTGGCCGGGTTCGCGTCGACGCAGGCATCGATCTTGGCCAAGTCCCAACCAGCCGGGAAAAAGCCTTCCCTGAGGGAGCTGGAGAGCGTGGTGAGCAAATCCATGAGGGGTGTTCCGGGGTGATGCGAGCAAAGAGTCTCAGAGTGCGATTGTGCCGCGATGGGCAGGGAAGTGCCAGCGAAGGGGGCGTGCTTTCCCATCCTGAAGGGATGACAGCCGTTAGAAGTCGTATATCAATAACATACCGCAGTTTCCCTTCCCCGGTCCGGCCCGTTTGTGCGACGCTACGGGGATGGCGCCTACGTCCGTTCCCAGGCTACGAGGGCGCACACCCAATCGTGGGATCGTTCGGGGAGACGCTGGTAGCTCCTTCATTCGTCCCGATCGTGATCGGGTCGTGCAGGTAGTTCCCATCCACCGGGTAGTTGCGGAACTGCATCGAGTAGTTGGCCTCGAACCACTTCTGGATGTCGGGGACGCAGGCTTCATCGTAGGTCGGGGCGACGTGGTGCAGGCGGCCATCGATGATCTTCTTGATCTCGCCGTCGTCGACGATCACCTCGCCCCGCACGATCACGTAGCGCGGAAGTTCGAACATCTTTTGCAGGTCGCTCTGCGGCTGGTAGATCGTCACGTCGCCATCCGCTCCTGGTCCGAGATGGCCCTTGTGCTTGAGGCCCAGCATCCGCGCGGGGGCAGCGCGGGTGATGATGGTGATCTCGCTCAGGGTGTACTCGCGGGTGATGTCCTTGAGGGTACATGACGCCAGCACCTTGGCGGGCACGCGGGCCAGCACCTCCTCGCGGCGCGACCGGTCCATCAGCAGCGCAATGATCTCCGGGTAGGCCAGGAACGACCCCCCGTTGGGGTGGTCGGTACTCATCGCGATCCGCCACGGGTCTTGGGCCAGCAGATACCACTCCAGCCCGATGGCCCATTGCAGGGCATGCACGAACGACTTGTCGCGGTACTCGACTGGCACGATCCCGCACCCCGCTTCCATCTCGGTATCGGCGCTGAACCATTTGCGACCGAAGATCTTGTGCAGGTAATACCCGAGTGGCCCATCACCGGTCATGGAGGTCGTCGGCCCGAACATCACCTGCCCCACGTCGAGGGTCAGGTTCTCGTGCGTGTTGAAATAGTCGACGAGTTCGGGCACCTTCGAGCAGAACGTCGCCTGCTCATCCGGGTTGCCGCCATAGCTGTGGAATTGGATGTGGGTCAGGTGGCCGCGATGGCCTTCGAGGGCCTGCATTGTCTCGAGCGTCGTCGTCCAATTCCCCGGCATGCCGAGGTTGTTGCAGTGGATATGCACCGGGTGCGGCAGTAGCAACTCATTGGCACAGCGGGCCACCTCGCGGATGATTTGACGGGCGGTCACGTTGAACCGCTCGACGTTATCGTCCAGCCCCGAGACGTTGTGTCCGCCCGACTTCCAGACCTCGACCCCGCCGGGATTCACCAGCTTGCAGGCGAACCCCTTCGACGCATTCAGCAGCCAGGCGATGTACGCTTTCACCCGCTGCGGCTCGTTGGCTGCGATCTGCTTCATGATGTAATGGTTGTTCCCCATCAGGACGTAAAAGCCCTTGTCGATGATCGGGGTGTCTTCGAACTCCTCATGCACATGTCGGGCCGCGATGGGCGGGACCGCTGCGTCGAACGCGGTCGTATAGCCCAGCCCGGCATAGAGGTAGCCGGTGGCGTAGGTACTCGGCACGCTGCCAGTGGTGCCGGAACGCTGGAGCAGCGTGCGGTGGACCATGGGAGAAGTGCGTTTCTCCTCGGGTCGCATCTTGCGCGCGGCGTTGACCTTGGGCCCCGCGATGTGGCAGTGCATATCGACGCCCCCGGGCATGATGACCATCCCCGTGGCGTCAA
>JAYSVZ010000349.1:0-5343 GCA_043718305.1 Planctomycetota bacterium
TTGGCTTTGAGCTTGAGCAGTTTGGTGTAGATCTGGTGACTGTCGGCCACCAAGCCGCCGGGGCTATCGATCGACAGCAGCACCCCCTTGACTTGGTCGTCTTCGATCAAAGCGTCGATCGTGCTCAGCATCCGTTCGGTGAACGGCGGCATGATCGTTCCGGTCATCTCGAGAATCGCCAGCTTGTCCTGGCTGCTGGGATCACCGGAGACAAACGTTTCGGTCGTGTTGGAACTTCCCGACACGATCGATGTTGCGCTGGTTGCCAGCAGAATCAAGTTCAACAGCACCGACAGGAGAAACAGTGCCAGCAGGATCTTGGGCCACCAGCGGCGAGGCTTGATCAGCTCGACGCGGACCGTTCGGGGTGGGTCATGAATCATGGCGGCCAGTCAAAATGGGGTGTCTGCGGCAACATTGCCGTCTTTTCCGACGGTAACGATTCGTCGCGAGGAAGGGGTCGTAATCGGTGTAGTGAGTGTCTCCGTCGTCAAAATCGGCACTGTCGACCGTCGATAGAACCGGTGAGACACCTTGGCGGGATTATCGCCGCTGAGGTCACGGAATCAAAGTCTCGGTGCAAGAACCCTTGCCACCGCGACCTCGCAGGAGTCGGTCCCCAATGAATCCGGCAAACACTCGGCAGTCCTGGAAGCGGTTTATGACCACTGTGGCGGCCCTCAGCCTCCCCACATTGGTGGTTTCGATGGAGCTTCGGGCACAGTCGCCCACCTCCCAGGCTCCCGCACCACTGATTATTCAGGCCCAGGCTCAAGCCCGGCCCCTCAACACGCAGCGGCCCACGCAACAAGCTGGGCAGCCGCAACAGCCGCAAAACTTCGCCCCCCAGGCTCCGAAGTCCGAGGTCCAGCGCGAGTTGGAAAAACTCTACGAGCAAAATGGACGGGCGGTCCCCGAGATGGTCAACGCCCGGGCGTCACAGCCCGTGACCAATGGGCAGTCGCCAGCCACACAGTACACCCCGCCGCAAGCCGGGTATCAGCCCGCCCAGCAGCCGGCGCAACAACCTGCGCAGCAGCCGGTTCAGCAAGTCCAGCAGTCCTCTACACCACCGGCTCAACCGGCGGTCCAGGCTCAGCCCGCCTCGGCCCCGAAGAAAAAGGGTCTCCTCAGCAAGTTCTTCGGCAAGAAAGACGAAGGCCCCACGCAGCCGCCCGCCGAACCGAGATACTTGCCCCCCACTCAGCCGCGCGCTTTGGCGCAGCCCGTCGCACCACCCGCTCAGCTTGCTCAACCTGGGGCGTTCACGCCGCCCGCCCAACCCAGGGCGTTCACGCCGCCCGCGACGGGACGCCCCAATTACGGCCAGATTTTTCAGGACCAGGGACCACCCGCCGCAGTAGCCGCTAACCCACCCCAGTCCTTCACTCCGCCGCAAACGGCCAGCGCGGTTCAACCACTCGATCAGCAGATTCCATTGCAGTTGCCAGCCCAGGCGGCGCAGGAACTCCCGGCCCAGTCACCAGACTCCGGATTTGAATTCGCGCCCTCCACGACTGAGGAGGGATTCGAGGCCCCGCTCTTCGTCGAAGCGGAGGACGCTCCCGCCGCCAGCCCACCCGAGAACAGCGTCCCGTCGATCGACTTCAATGCTATCGAGGAGCCCGCCGACACCGTCGACTTGGGAACGCCCGGTGAAATGCCAGTCGTTGCCGCGACGGTCGCTCCCGTGAAGCCTGCCGATCCGTTCAGCGATGACTCGCTTTTCCCCGCCGAAACGCCCGTGGAAACGCCAGTCGCCACTCCGCAAGTGGCTGCGGACTCGTTGGAAGCCTTCGCGCCGGATGTTGTCGAGCAAGCTCCCGACTTTGCGGTTGAGGCTCCGGCGGAAGAGATGCCGAGCGAACCCGCCGCTGAAGACGAGTCGCCTTACTCGGGGCTTACACTGGACGACGAACCACTCGCAGGCCCGGCCACCCGGGAACCGGCCCCGCTCGCAGCTCGCGAGTTACCCCCGGCTGAGTTTTCTGGTGAGCGGCCACAACTCGCCACCCGTGGCAGCGACCTTCCGCAGTACCAGACCTCGACGACCGGCGATGAACCGCCATTGACCGTTGATGAACAGGAACTCGCTCCCTCACAGTCACCAAGGCCACTCCCGCGAAATGCTGCCGAACGGACCAAAGCGAAGCAGGAACTGATCGCCGCGCGACGCGGCCTCAAGGGGCTCAAGGGGTTCTGCCCCGTGACCCTGCGTGACCACCGCGACCTCGTCGATGCCCAGAGCCAATTCCGCGTCGTCTACAACAACAAGACGTACTACCTCGGCACCAGCGATGCCGTCGATGTCTTCCTGGGCGATCCCGCCAAGTATGCCCCGGCAGCGCGCGGCTGTGATGTGATTCAACTGTCGATCACCGGCGAAGAGTTGGAGGGCAGCCTCGATCACGCGGTCTGGTACAAGGGTCGGCTCTACATGTTCGGGTCCGCCGAGACGATGGACACCTTCGTGTCGGCCCCGAGCAGCCACGCAACGCTCGATTAGGCAAGCGGCAGAAGTGAACTCACCGTAGCGGAAGTCGTCAGACTTTCGCGAGTGTCGCCTGTAACAGTACTCTGACGAGTTCTGCTACGGGATACCGTCTCCTGCCGCTCGCCTTAGCAGCATTCGAGAAATGATAGTTGTTGATCGATCAATCCTTCGCAGCCGCTTCAAAAGACGAGCCGATTCACGAACTCAGTTGAGGCTACTCTTGAGGGACGGCATCGTGAACACAGCGGACATAGCCGTCGTTGTTGATCCCGCAATTATTTCCTCCGCCATCCAAATACCAGTGAAAGATGTAGGCTGAATTGCCCTCAACAGGTCCAACCCACTCGGATGTCCAATAGGACGCAAACTCCTGTGGCCCCTGACAACAGGCGGCGGGGTTGTAATTGCTGCCCGTGAAGGGGGCAAAGTCCGCGGGAAAGATCATGTAGTATTCGTCACAGGTCGGCACGCGCCAGCCAGTCATGCCTCCTAATTTCAAAGACGCGGCGTAGCGGCCAGCGGAACGAAAACCCATTTTCCCGGACTCACCAGACTTCTGCCAGAGCAGACCGGTCCAGCGATCTTCCACGAAATCACCTCCCTCGCGAAACCGCTCGGGGTCAATGAACTTTCCGTCCTGATAGGGTTGCTTGGATCGCAAGCTCCCCAAACTCAATAGGTCGCACCCGCGCCCGCTATTGGGCGAAGCATTGTCCCCGACATACCCGCGATGCATCGCATTCATGGCCCACCGCAGATCGGTAGCACGGACATTTCCCGAGTAAGCCACCTTGGGGATTGATCGAGCGGATTGTCCCAATGGCGTCCACCCCTGAGACTCAACCGTTGACTTTCGTGCCTCTTCCACCAACCTTTCGAAGCCCTCGGGACCAGTCCCGAGGGGAACACCGTCGAGTACGATCTGTGTCAAATCGCCATTCGCTTTTGAATACAAAACGACGGTCGGAGGAAGGAACTCCGGATTGGAATCTCCGGGCGGCACCTGTTTCACCAGCGTTTGATTGCGAGTATCAAACTGAACCTCTCGAGTGGTGTAGAACCAGCGTGGGAGTTTGGCGACATCCGTATCGTCGGCGATCAGAAAGTTCGGACCAAACGAGCCGGGCATCGTTTCACGGAATGGATCTTGAAGGTCTTGATGTTTCGGCAACTCAGGAATTGCCAATTCTTCCCCAGACGATCGTTGCGAACGGGTCCATTTCACAGCTCCAGTCGTGCTGAAGCTTCCCGCGTTGCTACTGATCGTCCAGACGGGACTTCCCTTCTGGTAATGCGCGGCAATCACGTAGTTCGATCCGGCTTCGAGTTTGACCGGAGTGATCGGTGCATAAACGAACATTTCCGGCTTTCTCGAAGTCACTCCCTTGGGGACCGTTGTACTGGCCAGTAACTCTCCCTCGGAGTTCCAAATCCCCACCGGCATGTCAGCTTTCAGTCGCTTTCCATCCGCGTAGACCCCCAGGTGAGTCACGCTGACCGGCTTCGAAAGGGAGAATTCCCAGCCTTCGTTGTAGGCAACACTTAAACCTCCACCAAGCCCGCTGAGGTTCTCCAATCGAATGGCTGGCTCGTCAGCCAGAAGAGAACTTGAAACGATCAGGAGAATGAGCGAGTAGGTTGCAAGGCACCGCACGTGGACTCTCCTCGAAAAGGGGATTGAACAACCCGCCAATCTATCGCGGTCGAGGTCCGAGAGTCTATCCTGGAAGGTAGGACGGGCTTTCGAGCCGCACGCCCCGCGGATCGTGCTGGCGCATCCGGGGAAGTTGCGGGTCATTGCGGAGAGCACGCGGAAGAGTGACAACCTGGATGCCCAGGTGTTGGCCGAGATGGTGGCGCTGGATCAGATGGTCCAAAGCCAATGATGGTGTTGAGTATCATTGGAATACTCCACGGTCATTACTATTGATGGGACGAAAAAAGGACTCCTCGGAGAGGTTGTCATCCTCTCTAACAATACCGTTCACGTTTTTTCACGCCTTTCTTCAAGCCCAGACCGGGTAACGGGTTGCAGTCGGTTTGTGCCCAATTGTTTTGACAATCCCTGGATAAGCCCCTCCCTGTTTTCCGAAAAAACGGTAACAATGGAAGAGAATCCGCGAACCTTTTCAAGCGTTCGGGGGTCATATGGGCAGTGATCCCAAACGCGGGAAACGGGGTGTGCGGTCGGGCGATGTGGCCTGGCCCCTTCGGATTCTAAATGGGGATTAATGTCCTGAATGCTCCAGAGGTTGGGGCGGCGGTTCTGTGTTTCTCGTGGACTGTGACCAATGCGGTCGCGGAGGTGCATCATGGCGATTCTGAACAACATCAACGGCTCGGTCAATTTCCTGGTCGCTGGCAATGTCCAGACCGGAACCGCTGTCGTCGGTCGTTCGCGCCTCTTTAAGATGCGTACGCACAGCCGAAAACCGCTCACACAACCCCATTATCTGCGTCTCTCGACGCTATCGAGTCGAGAGTCGCAAGAACAGTGCGCGGAGGCGGATGCTTTATCCGCTGCGGGGGCGTGGTCATGTCGCCCCGCCTCCGAGAATTTGACGGCAGTGAATGTGACGGCAGTGATGCCGCCGGCGATTTGGGCCTCATTGGTGATTTCGAGAGCAATATCGCTCTGAAAAAAGTCGCCAGTTCAGGTCAAAAGTCTGCCGGAGTCGCCGCCCACGCGGTGCCACTCATGTTGCTCTGTTTGCTACCCCAAATGCCAAGACTGGCTGGGCCGGAACAGTTCAACCGACTGAGTGGAACACACGCCAAGCGTTTTCAGACTCCGGCCCGGGTTCATCAGACCCCGGCTCATCACGAGACTTTTTGACCAGCGGACCAGC
>JAYSVZ010000350.1:0-5327 GCA_043718305.1 Planctomycetota bacterium
GATGGTGATGATCGATGATGCGACGAACTGGACGTATGCGAGGTTCTCTGAGAGCGAGTCGTTGGAGTCGGCGCTGCGGGTCTTTCAGGGGTCTGTCGATAAAAGCCCGTCCATTCGGGAGCGAGGCGTCGGGGCCATGGAATCAGGTGGGTTTTGTTTCGCATACCGGCGTCCCCCGGCTGGGAGAGGTCGGTTGCGGTCCCGTCAGCGGACGCTGGCGGGGGCTTTTTCTGTGACAAAGATCGGTGACTAGCCATTTTCGCCTGCCCCAAGTGTCGACGTAAGTCGTTACTGGGCAAGGAATGCACCCCGGTGGGCTCGAACCACCAACCTTCGGTTCCGTAGACCGATGCTCTATCCAATTGAGCTAGGGGTGCGGGAATGGCATTGTACCGCCGCTTCCCAGATATTGACAAGTCAGTAGTTGAATGACGCGTTGAAAAGACGGAAGGTGGTGACGCATGATTCGGTGATTGAGGATGCAGCGCATGCTGCGGGGATGACGCTGCGTCGGGAGTTGCAGGAGCGTCACATGCGAGAGTTGGCGGCGACGCATGTGGGGGGGGGCATCACAAAAGTCGGCAGCCGCCAAGTCCTGCCCCCCTCTCCCCCCAGCCACGCCTTCACAGAAAGGCACGTCGCCAGTGGGGAGAGGGGGCAGAGAGACCGGCTGCCGACTTTTGTGATGCACACACTGGAGGGGGTGAAGCGGACGGCGACCTCGGGGGATGGGCCGGACATCATCGCACCGACGATCGCAACGCACGCGCCAAACGCGGGCCACTTCTCGGCAACTAGAATCTCGATTCGCGGCTCGGTATCTTGAGGCACGAATCAGATTCCACCACAGTTCGAACAGGGTTCGCGCTGTGACCATCGCACACCACGACGACAACCACGGGAGAGACGGGGATGCCCAAACCACTGAATATCGGGATGATCGGGTACGGCTTCATGGGACGAGCCCACACCAACGGCTACAAGCGGGTCAACGATTTTTTCGAGTTGCCCTACCGCCCCGTCCTCAAGGCCGCCTGTGCCCGTGACAAGGACAAGATCCAAGCCTTCGCCACCAACTGGGGCTACGAGTCGATCGAAACCGACTGGCGGAAGCTGATCGAACGTCAGGACATCGACGCCGTCGATATCTGCGTGCCGAACAATCTGCACAAGGAAATCAGCATCGCCGCTGCTCAGGCGGGCAAGATGATTCTTTGCGAGAAGCCGTTGGCGATGAGTACCGCCGAAGGCGAAGAGATGTGCCTCGCCGTGGAGAAGGCCGGGGTCGCCAACACCGTTTGGTACAACTACCGCCGCGTGCCTGCGGTGACGATGGCCAAAAATCTGATCGACGAAGGCCGACTGGGAAAGATCTTCCACTACCGGGCTAACTTCCTCCAGGACTGGACCATCAACGCCGACCTCCCCCAAGGCGGCAACGCCCTCTGGCGGCTCGACGCCGCTGCGGCCGGTTCGGGCGTGACGGGCGATTTGCTGGCTCACTGTATTGATACGGCGATCTGGCTGAACGGGTCGATCACCGATGTCTCCGCGATGACCGAGACCTTCATCAAGGAACGGACGCATACCGCGACGGGGAAGAAGCAGAAGGTCACGATCGACGACGCGTGTTCGTTTCTGTGCCACTTCGGCAACGGCTCGCTCGGCCTGTTCGAGTCGACCCGCTACGCCCGGGGACACAAGGCGCTGTACACCCTCGAAGTCAACGGCGAGAAGGGCTCTCTCAAGTGGGACCTCCACGACCTGCATCGCTTGCAATACTTCGACTACGCCGATGAAGGCAAGCTGCGCGGTTGGAAATCGATCCACGTCAGCGACGGCGACCAGCCCTATATGGACAAGTGGTGGGTGCCCGGCCTGCAAATCGGCTACGAGCACAGCTTCGTGCATCAAGTGGCCGACTTCCTGGAGTCCCTCGGCAATGGAACGCCGTGCAGCCCGACCTTCCGGGATGCATTGGAGACTCAAAAGGTCTGCGACGCGGTACTGGCAAGTGCGGCTAGCCGGAGTTGGAAGGACGTGTAAGTCATCGCAACGAGCCGGAAGCGTCAGCGCCCGGAGCCCTCCGAGCGCTGACAGATCCGAGAAACGCCGAGCCCACCTATCTGCTGCGGAGATGTTAGCTAAGCTACGTTCGCCAGAACGTGGGCGGACGACGCTTGACGATTCGCCTCTCAGAGTTCCGACTCAATCTCAGGTCGCTCGACTTTCGCCCACCTTCGGGCGAAGGTGGCTACGCCCCGATGTACTGGCAGTTCTGCTCGCCCGCCACGACCTCGCCCAAGACGTATGCGGACTCGTTCAACCCCTTCAGATGATCGAGCATCCGGTCGGTCAGGTTCTTTCGCACCACAAAGACCATCCCGATTCCCATATTAAAGACCCGAAACATCTCCTCGCGGTCGATCTTTCCCAGCCCCTGGACCCAGCCAAACACCGGGTTCGGGGTCCACGTCGACCGATCGATGCGGATCGCGCAGCCTTCGGGAAGCAGTCGGCTGATATTGTCGCCCAACCCGCCGCCGGTGATGTGGGCGATCGCCATCAAGTCGACACCGACAATGAACTTGGATGTCACGCTCGCCACGAGCGAGGCATAGATCCGCGTCGGTTCGAGAAGGGCTTCGGCCACCGTCTTGCCAAGCTCCGGAACGTGCGCATCGATCTTCTGCTGGCCTGCTTCGAAGACCGCTTTGCGAACCAGGCTGTATCCATTGGAGTGGAACCCGGTACTTGGCACGCCGATCAGCACATCGCCCGCGCGGATCGAGGCCCCAGTCAGCAACTTGTCCTTCTCCGCTACCGCCACGCAGAACCCGGCCAGGTCGAAGTCGTCCACGCTGTAGATGTCTGGCATGATCGCCGTCTCGCCGCCGAGCAGGGCTGTCCCCGCCTGGATACAGCCGTCGGTGACACCCTTGACGATCTGCGTGAGGCGGTCGGGGTTGTCCTTGCCCATCGCGACGTAATCGAGAAAGAAGAGCGGCTCAGCTCCCAGGCACAAACAGTCATTGACGCACATCGCGACCAGATCGATCCCGATCGTGTCGTACACGCCCGCCATGTGGGCCACCTTGATCTTCGTCCCGACGCCATCCGTACCGGAGACCAGGACCGGGTCGCGGTACTTGTGGGCTGCGTCCTGCAACTTGAATAGCCCCGCGAAGCCACCGGGCAATGGCATCACACGCGGCGTATTGGTCCGCGCGAGCAGGGCCGGAATGCGGCCCATCGCCTGCTCATAGAGTTCGAGATCAACACCGGAATCGCGGTAAGAGAGGGACATAGATCGTGGTCTGGTGAGGAATACGCGAGGTCCGAATGACCGAGTCCCGGGCGAGTGGACACGACTCGCCGCATCGGCTCTGCCATCGAAGCCATCACACCCTTCACTGTGGCCGATCAACGCAAAAATCGCAATGTCGGCGAAGCGAGTTCGATCGGTGCCCGTTGATCGATTCGGCGGTAATCTCAAGTGCCCCCAAAGCCGACTCATTGATGGTCCAAGGTCACCTGCATCGTCACCACGACTGGCCAGTGTGTCACATTGCAAGCGGAAATCCGAAGCCACAGCGCTGTCTCGGACCGCAACCCAAACGCCGCTGGGGGCGGAGACCCAATCGATCGGTGACGGGGAGTGGGCCGCAAGAAACTCAAAAAACGCAAGACAGAGGCAGGCTCTTCTCTTGCGTTTTTTAGTTTCTTGCGGCCCCCATTCTGCGACCAACTGGCCAGTCCGCCACAGCGGAATCAACGCATCACCCGACGCGTTCGTCGCCAAGCCTGCCTCTTCCGCCCCAAAGGGGCCACCACAGACCAGCCTGGGGCCGAGCGACCAGCGGGAGCGCCGCCCCAGGCTTCATATTGTCCTATCGGTCTTAGCCCTGAAGGGGCGAAACAGGGCTGGGGGGCGTCCGATGTGCCGCCCTTTCAGGGCTGGGGCGATCATGCGGTCTCGATACCCAGGGCGTGGCCCTGGGCTGGTTTGTCGGTGCCCCTTCGGGGCGGAAGAAGGGCATTCGCGGGATGGGGGGGGCGAAGCGACTCTGACGCTGGCCTTGGTGATGTGGAACTTCGGCGGTGGAGGGCTAGACATGGCATCGTCCAGACTGATCTGTCATTTCCACGATCCTCCTCTAAACTCCGCTCACAAAGGAGTCGTGAGTGGTCGACCGCAAGGAATTTCGGTTTGAGTTTGGTTGTCCGCGCTGTCCCGCGCGGTTGCGGCTGAAGGACCGGAGTCTGGTGGGGACGCAGTGGACTTGCCCCGAGTGTGGGTGTGCCCTGCGGATTGATGATGCGGGCGAAGGGCAGATTGCGGCGATTGATGTGACCCCCGTCGCGTCCAAGGTCTCGCCCATCCGGCGACTACGGATCAGTCCCCGAGTGGCAGCTGGGCTGGTCGCGGGAGTACTGGTCGCGGGGCTTGCCGTCTTTGTGACGCAGCGTCCTGATGTACGACATCCAGTGGCTGCTGAACCGGGGATTCCCCAGGCAGAGCCTGTTCCCGCTGTCCCGGAAGTGCCACCACTGGTGCGTCCGCTCACTCCAGTACCCGCAGTCGCCTTGATGGAAGCGATCGGTCGTTGGCTCACCACACAGCGCGAACGAAACGGAGCATTCCCCTCGGGAACGATTGGCGAGGGCCCCCTCGAAGAGCGTTTTGGGTGGCAGGCCCAGTTCCGGGAAGAGATGGCAGGCACCCCGATTCCGGATCGAGCCCAAGGGTGGCGATCCCCGATCAACGACCCGTTTGTCCGTCGCAAGGCTGCCGAGTTGCTGCTGCCTGGACTCCCCATCGCGAGCGAAGCCGGTTTTCCCGCCTCACACTTTGCGGGTGTGGCCGGTGTCGGAGCAGAGGCTGCCAGCCTTCCCAAGTCCGATCCTCGGGCCGGGATCTTTGGCGATGACCGCCGCACAACCGCAGCGGACATTCGGGATGGCCTGTCCAATACTCTCATGATCGTCGGCGCCGAATCGAGACCACCCACTTGGGCCAGTGGAACCGAAGGCGTTCGCAGCTTGACCTCAGAGCCTTATTTCAACGGTCCCGATGGTCTGGGGACTGGGCAGAAGGATGGGATGTACGTCCTGCTGGCTGATGGTTCGGTCAAGTTCCTATCAAGCGACACTGACCCCAAGATTCTTCGCCGCATGGCAGCCATGGCCGATGGACTGCCGCTCGATGCCACGGTCCCGGGGGAGCCGATTGCTCTGCGAGAAACGCCACCGGACGAAACCCCAGATATTGCCAATCAAGGCCCGCCTGCCGCGAAAAATGATCCGCCCATCACCGTCGAACTCGC
>JAYSVZ010000036.1:0-2840 GCA_043718305.1 Planctomycetota bacterium
AAATCGATTGAACAGCGAGTTACTGCCCTCGAATCACGGCGACAACTGAGCGAGGAATATCGCAGCTTCATCCAACTGACCTCCGAAACGAACGCCCGAGATCAAGAGCTCGCTGCGCAAGGGCAAATCGCCGTGGCGGAGATGACCTCGGAGGTCCAACTGGGTGAACCCAGTCCGATTGAACACGACGCCGGAGCCATCGCGTCGACGACCGATTTCGGGGTCAACCACTCTTTCGCGGACGGCACCTTACCCATGCCAACGCCACTCTTGTCGACAGCCTCGACAACTCCCCCGACCGCCTCCGAGGCCCCACTCGTGGGAGCGGGCATCGTCCGCAAGCTGACCGTCCAGGGCCAGCCGGTGCGCTACGGATTGGTGAGTCCGCAAGGGAAAGTCCTGGCGATCCTGCAAGTGAGCCGTCCCGCTGATCTGGAACGCGTTCTGGGCCAGGCGATGGGCTTCACCGGCGAGCGAAAGTTCGATCCGCAACTCGGGACAGACCTGCTCCAGGTGACCCAGATGGTGCCGGTTCAATTGCAAACGAAATGACAACGCCCTCTGGCTTTGGTGATGGGTGACTTCCGAAGTGACGGACGCGGTTCAACAAGAGGTCTGTGACGGTGGGGACCGTGCGTGGTAGACTGCCCACTCATCGTCCCCCCTCGAAGGAAATCGTGCGTTGCCCACGGAGATTCGACTGACCTATGGACGGCGGGGAGCCTGTACGCTCTCCGTCGCGGATGAGCGACTCGCCGGGCGGTTTGTCCCGCCGCTGCCGCTTGAGAATCCATTGGCCCAACTCACGAAAGCCCTCGAAGCGCCGACCGAGTATCCCCCGCTACGGCAAGCGATCGTCGCGGGCGACGCTGTCACCATCGTCGTGGATCGCCATACGCCGAAAGCGGATCAACTCGTACTCGGCGTATGGCAGGTTCTCCAAGCCTGTGGCGTCAACGCAGCCGATCTTACGCTGCTCATCCCCGCAGCTGTGGCGTCGGGACCGGTCGCCGATCCACGGCGGTCACTCCCGGCAGCGGTTCGCGAGGCGGTGCAGCTCGTCCTGCACGACCCGACGGATGAGAAGTCGGTGGGGTATCTCGCGACGACGACGGGCGGGGAGCGGATCTATCTCAGCAATACTCTGCTCCATGCCGACTTGATGCTGTTGATCGGCGATGTGGCGTTCGACCCGCTGATGGGGTATCGCGGCGGTGGAAGTGCGCTGTACCCCGGGCTGTCGAATGTCGAGGCCATGCGGAAGTCGGTCGGAGATGGGCATGATGAACTGGCCCCGGGCGATAGTCGCCCGCTGCGGCAAATCGTCGACGAGATCTCTTGGCTCCTCGGGATGCAGTTCGCGATCCAGGTGGTTCCCTCATCCGGAGATGGCGTATCGCGAATCGTCGCGGGGCAGATCGATGCCGCCTTTCGCGAGGCGTGCAGCGACCTGACGAAACACTGGTCTTATCCGGCAAGTCACCGGACACCCGTGGTGATCGTTGCGGTCGACCACGATGCGCGCGGTCATGACTGGACCCACGTTGGAGCTGCACTGGAAGTGGGCCGCTCGCTGGTCTCGCGCGAGGGGCGGATCATCGTGCTGTCGGAACTGCGGTCCGATCTTTCGCCCGGCGTGCAACTCCTCCGCGAGGTTCGCTCGCCGCGCGATGCCCTCAAACCGCTTCGCAAGCTGCAGTCCCCCGACATGCTGGCGGCGATCCAGATTGCCAAGGCGCTCGACTGGTCCGGCGTCTCGCTACTCAGCGGCTTGCCGGGCGATCTGGTTGAGGAACTCGGGATGCTCCCGATCGATGCCAACGAGGAACTGGAGCGGCTTGTGGAGACCGAAGAGGCCCTGACGATCATCGGTTCGGCTCAGCATGTTTCGGTAATGCGAGCCGAGAAGACGGGTAGCTGAAGTCGTAAGACTTCAGCCTTCAGAATTCTTACGAATTCTGCGACCCCACTTCTAAGGATGTTGACAGGCTGGAAGCCTATCTCACAGGGTTGAGTCATGATTCGGACGCTGATTTCTGCTTCGGACATCGACGCAGCTGTCACCTTACTCGGGCAGCGGATCACGGCGGAATATGCCGGTCGGCCGCTGACGATCCTTGGCGTGCTGACGGGTAGCGTGATGCTGGTTTGCGATCTGATGCGGCGGATTGAACTGCCGCATCAACTGGGCATGGTCCAGGCCAGCAGCTATCGCGGGCCAGCCACATCGCCCGGTGAACTGATCTTGAATACGGAGTTCCTGCCCGATCTGCGAGGCCGGGATGTACTCCTCGTCGATGACATTTTTGATACGGGCCGCACGATGGCTGCACTGCTGGAGGTGATCCGCCAGAAGGAACCGGCCAGCGTGCGGTCAGTGGCGCTGCTCTGGAAGCGGGCCCGGTCCCAGGTCGACTTCGCCCCGGACTACCACTGTTTTGAGATTCCGGATCAGTTCGTGGTCGGCTATGGTCTCGACTTCAACGGCGAGTATCGGCACCTGCCGTACATCGGCGTGCTGGATGAGTAGCAGTCAGTATTCAGTTTTCAGTATTCAGCCAGAGTACGGAACGATCCATGCGGGTTTATCCCCTTCTGGCTGAATGCTGAAAGCTGATGGCTGACAGCTTCCCTTAGGAGACGGCCAAGGATGGCCATGCGGCAAGGCAATGTCCTGACCACTGCGTCGTCCCAGATCTATCTGGGAATCGACCCGGGGCTGAACCGTACCGGCTACGCGGTCCTGGAGCGATCCGCGCGAGGACCAATCCTTCGCGAAGGGGGCGTGATCCGCTCGACAGCCACATTGTCCCTCGCCGAGCGGGTCTTCGAAATCGGCT